>NZ_LGEB01000055.1:0-94451 GCF_001279555.1 Micromonospora sp. NRRL B-16802
CCTCAGCCCGGCACACCTGGCTCGGCACACCTCAGCCCCGCCCAGCCGACCCCAGCCGCGCCCATCTAGCCCAGCCCGGCCGCCCCGACCTAGCCTGGCTCGGCCCAGCCCGACTCGGCCCCGGCCGCGGCCCCGACCCCGACCCGACCCGACCCGACCCGACCCGACCCGACCCGACCCCGACGATCTTGCAGTTTCGGTCGCCGAGATGCACGGGATGCCCGTTAAGTCGCGGCAGCAAGTGCAAGATCGCCGGGCTTTGGGCTCAGCTCGACGTCGATCATGGAGTTGTGGTGGGCGGAAGGCGGCGATACGCGCCTTTCGCAGGGCACCACAACTCCATGATCGACACCAGCGGGCGGGGCGCAGCGGGCGCGGGCGCCAGCTGGGGACGGGCGCCAGCCGGGCAGGAGTGCCAGCCGGGCAGGAGTGCCAGCCGGGCAGGAGTGCCGTTCGGGTCGGAGCGCCGTCCGGGTCGGAGCGCCAGCCGGGCATAGACGCCAGCCGGGGGCGCCCGCCGGGTTGGAACGTCCAGCCCTGGCGAATCCGAACCGAACGTCAGCGCCACGGCACAGACGCCAGCCCCGGGGGACACCAGAGGGACAGACGCCAGCCAGGGCGGGACCCAGAGGGGACAGACGCCACCCAGGGCGGGGCGCCAGCCAGGCACCCACGCCACCCAGGTCAGGGCGCCCGCCAGGCACCCACACCAGCCGGGGCGGGGCGCCGGTCGGTACGCGGACGCTGGCCGGGCGAGGGTTCTTAGGCTGAGGTGCGGGACTGGGCGAAGGTTGCGAACGCGTTCAGGGACTCGGGGTTCGCCAACGCGCCCTTGGCCGCAGCGCGGTCGACAGGGATTCCGGTGAGAATCTTCTTGACCGGAACCTCCAGCTTCTTGGCCGAGAGGGTGCGAGGTACCGCGCGTACCTGGTGGATCTCGTCGGGGACGTGCCGGGGCGAAAGAGCGGTACGCAGTTCGCGGCAGATCTTCTTGCGCAGCGCGTCGTCCAGTTCCAGGCCGTCAGCCAGCACCACGAAGAGCAGCAGCTCGCCGGCTCCGCCCTCGTCGTCTTCCAGGTGTACGACGACGGAGTCGACGACCTCGGCGAGCCCTTCGACCACCGTGTAGAACTCCGCGGTGCCCAGGCGTACCCCGCCACGGTTGAGGGTGGCGTCGGAGCGGCCGGTGATGACGCAGCCGCCGCGGGAGTTGATGGTGATCCAGTCGCCGTGCCGCCACACGCCCGGGTAGACGTCGAAGTACGCCTCGGCGTAGCGGCTGCCGTCCGGGTCGTTCCAGAACCCCACGGGCATGCTGGGCATGGGCTCGGTGATCACCAGCTCGCCCAGCGAACCGATCACCGGGGTGCCGTCTGCGGAGCGGGCCTCCACCTTGGCGCCGAGCGCGCGGCAGGCGATCTCACCGGCGTACACCGGTAGGAGCGGGACCCCGCCGACGAAGCCGGTGCACACGTCGGTGCCGCCGGACAGCGACTGGAGCTGGACCTGGTCGCCGACCGTCTCGTACACCCATTCGAAGCCCTCGGCGGGCAGCGGCGCACCTGTGGAGCCGACGCCGCGCAGCGCGGACAGGTCGGCGATGTCACGGGGCACCAGCTGGGCCTTGCGGCAGGCCAGCAGGAACGGCGCCGAGGTGCCGAAGTAGGTGGTTCCGGTCTCGGCGGCGAGCCGCCACAGCCCGCCCAGGTCGGGGTGGCCCGGGTTGCCGTCGAAGAGCACGATCGTCGCGCCGACGGCCGGGCCGGAGGCCAGGAAGTTCCACATCATCCAGCCGGTGGTGGTGAACCAGAAGAACCTGTCGGCCGGGCCGAGGTCGTGGTGCAGGGCGAGCATCTTCAGGTGTTCCAGCAGGATGCCGCCGTGGCCGTGCACGATCGGCTTCGGCAGCCCGGTGGTGCCTGAGGAGTAGAGCACGTACAGCGGGTGGTCGAAGGGCACGGGCGTGAACGTCAACGGCTCGTCGGTCGGCGCGGCCAACTCGTCCCAGCTCAGCGCGCCCTCCGGCGGGGTGCCGGCCGGGTCCAGGTAGGCGATGCTGACGGTGTGCCGCACCGACGGCAGGGCGGCGCGGATGGCGGCGACCTCGGCGCGCCGGTCCACCGCCTTGTCGCCGTACCGGTAGCCGTCCACGGCGACAAGCACCGACGGCTCGGTCTGCTGCCAGCGGTCGGTGACGCTGCGGGTGCCGAACTCGGGCGCGCAGGAGGAGAAGATCGCGCCGAGGCTGGCGGTGGCGAGCAGCAGGACGTACGTCTCGCCGATGTTCGGGGCGTACGCCGCCACGCGGTCACCGGCGGTGACGCCGAGCCGGCGCAGCCCGGCGGACACCCGGCGGACCTGTTCGCGCAGCTCGGCGGCGGTAAGGGTGACCGGCGCGCGGGTCTGGCCGTGCGCGATGACAACTGCGTCGTCGTCGGCGCGCCCGGGCATCCGCAGCACGTTCTCGGCGTAGTTGAGCGTGGCACCGGGGAACCAACGGGCGCCGGGCATTGCCCGCTCGGCGAGGGTGGCGGTCGGTGGGGTGTGCGCCACGACCTCGAAGTGGTCCCAGATCGAGCGCCAGAACCCATCCAGGTCGGTGACCGACCACTGCCACAGCGCGTCGTAGTCGGCGAAGTCCAACCCGCGGTGCTCCCGCAGCCAGCGTAGGTAACCGCCGATTCGGGACCGATCGAGTACGTCCGCCGGCGGCGTCCAGAGCATGTCGTTCACTGCCCTACCTCCCCTGACCACGCACGACACCGCGAATGTGCCGTGGCGACATCATGCCCTACCCGGAAACGCCATTCTGCGGACCGGGTCCGGCCATCGACGCGGGCCCACACCACATACCGGCACTGCGGAGCATGTGGGTGTGCCCACTCAGCCGTCGGTTCCGCGATGGGCTTGGATGGCTCGGCGCCGGGCGAGGCGGTGCGCGCGACGGATCTCGGCCTCCCGGTACCGGCGCTCGTCCTCCGGTGTCTCCGGCAGCACCGGGCGGACCGTTCGCGGCGCGCCACCGACGTCCACCCCGACGAAGACCAGGTACGCGGTGGCGACCCGGACCGGGGCGTCCTCGGCGGAGTCCCAGCGCTCGGCGACCACCCGTACGCCGACCTCCATCGAGGTCAGTCCGCTCCAGTTCACCTGGGCGTGCGCGTGCACTAGGTCGCCGACCCGGACGGGCTCGGAGAAAACGATCTCGTCGATGGCCGCGGTGACCGCCGTTCCGCCGCTGTGCCGGGCGGCGGCTGCCCCGGCCACGTCGTCGACGAACTTCATCAGGACACCGCCGTGGACGGTGCCGTGGAGGTTCACGTCGACGGCGGTCATGATCTTGCTGAGGGTGACTCGCGAGTACGAGGTCGGCTTGCCCGTCGGAGCGTCGGAGGGATGCTCGGTCATGTCGGAAACGGTACGGTGCGCGGATGCGACATCTCTGGAGCTTCCTCGCCGGGTTGGTGGTGGCGCCCATCACCTGGGTGCTTGTCACACTCGGGCAGGACGGGTCGAGCCGGACGGTCGACCGCTGGGTGGAGATCGGCACCTTCAACACAGCCAACCTGATCGAGCCGGCCGTGTACCTCGGTGTCGGCGGTGTCCTGCTGGGCCTGCTCGGCACACTGCGCTTCTCACCGGCCGGCCCACTGGTGGCCGGGCTACTGCTGGCCACCCCGTACGTCGGGATGTTCGTGGCGCCGTTCGAGGTGCGGGACGCGGTCCCGCAGGGGTGGAAGGTCTTCGGTGACCCGCTGCCGCTGCTGCTGCCGGTGGAGAACGGCACGCTCTTCCTGATCGGCCTGCTGTTGCTGATGGCGACGTTCAGCGGGCAGCGCTGGCGGCCCTGGCCGCAGGCGGCGACCACGCCGGCACCGGCGACGACACCGGCGGACGGCCCGCGCAGCGACGACTTCACAATGACCGACTGGCCGACGCCTGAGCCCTCGGAGCGCGACACCGCCCCGTTGACCCTTGGTTACCCGGCCGATCCGACACCGACCGAGCCGCTGCCCCGCCGGGTGGGCGGCGAGTCGCCGTGGTCCGCCCCGCCGCGCGGCCAACCGCGCCCCGAGGACACCACCGAGATCCGATGACCGTCGGGCGGGCCGGTCACCCGGCCCGCCCACCAACCCACCGGGCACCGGTCAGTGCAGGCCGATCGCCAGTTCCGGGTCGACGGTGTCGCGGAGGGCGGCGCGGGGCACGACCAGGAGCATGACCGCAAGGGCCGCAGCCATACCGCCCGCGATGACGACCGCCATCGGTACGCTCCCGGTGCCGAACAGCCCCGCCAGAGGTGCCGAGAACGCGCCGATGCCGAACTGCACGGCACCGAGCAGCGCCGCGGCCGTGCCGGCGGCCTCGCTGTGCCTGGTCATCGCCAGCGCGGGCGCGTTCGGCATGGCCAGTCCAGTGGCGGCCAGCACCAGCCACAGCATCGCGAGCAGGGCGCCCAGACCACCGAAGCCCGTCGCGGCGATCACGATCAGCAGCACGCCGAACACCGTTCCGGAGATCAGGGCGCTGATGAGGATCTGCTGCGGCGTGAACCGGCGCAGCAGCCGTACGTTGAACTGGGTGGCCGCGATCAGGCCGACCGCGCCAGCACCGAAGGCCAGCCCGAACTCCTGCTCGTCGAGGCCGTACTGCTGCTGCAACACGAACGACGACCCGGAGACGTACGCGAACAGGGCTGCCATCGCCAGCCCCGCGACCAGTACCAGTCCGACGAAGGCCCGGTCGTTGAGCAGCCCTCGGTAGTCGCGCAGGGTCGCTCGCACCCCGCCACGGCGGCGACGGGCGACGGGCAGGGTCTCCGGCAGCTTCAGTGCGGCGACGATGATCAGCAGCCCGCCCAGCACCGCCAGCGCCGCGAAGACGCCCCGCCAGTCGGTCCAGGCCAGCAGGGCGCTGCCAAGCGTCGGCGCGAGGATCGGCGCCAGCCCCATCACGAGCATCAGCCGGGAGAAGATCCGGGCGAAGGCGGAGCCGCTGAACAGGTCGCGTACGACGGCCGTGGCGACCACGGTGGCGGCGGCGACGCCGAGCCCCTGAAGGACGCGCAGCACGCCGAGCACGGCGATGTCGGGTGCGAAGACGCACAGCACGGAGGCCACGATGTGCACGGCCAACCCGGCCAGCAGGGGCTTGCGCCGGCCGACCACGTCGGAGAGCGGCCCGATCAGCAACTGGCCCAGCGCGAGGCCGACCAGGGTGCCGGTCAGCGTCAGCTGGACGGCGGTCTCGGTGGTTTCCAGGCCGGACGTGATGGCGGGCAGCGCCGGCAGGTACATGTCGATGGTCAGCGGGCCGATCGCGATCAACGCGCCCAGCACCAGGACGAGTTGCGCGCGCTGGCGGTTGGTCATCAGGTCACCCGGCAACACCTCGGGCTCGGCGGTTTTCTCCACCAACTGCTTCATGATCTCGATCTCTCTGCGGGTGTTGTACGTCGTGGGGCATGCCCGACCGTGGGCTGCGAGTGGACGAGGCAGACGGTGGTGGCGGCTGAGCGGCTCTGTGAGTCTGCCTATCCGACAACGTCTCCAGCCGGGCTGAGACGGCGACTGTGTGCGGACTCACGCACGAAACCGGCCCGTCCCGCCGCTGGGCAGCGGTGGGACGGGCCGGATGCGGTCAGGTGGCGCTCAGACCGTGTCGGCCAGCAGCTGACGTGCCATGACGATGCGCTGGACCTGGTTGGTGCCCTCGTAGATCTGGGTGATCTTGGCGTCCCGCATCATCCGCTCGACCGGGTAGTCGCGGGTGTAGCCGTAGCCGCCGAGCAACTGCACGGCGTCGGTGGTGATCTCCATGGCGGCGTCCGAGGCGAAGCACTTGGCCGCCGCGCCGAAGTAGGTTAGGTCGGCGTCGCCCCGCTCGGACCGGCCCGCCGCGGCGTACGTCAACTGCCGGGCCGCCTCCAGCTTCATGCCCATGTCGGCGAGCATGAACTGAATGCCCTGGAACTCGGCGATCGCCTTGCCGAACTGCCGGCGCTCGGCGACGTACCCCTTGGCGTAGTCGAGCGCGCCCTGTGCGATCCCGACGGCCTGCGCGGCGATGGTGACCCGGGTGTGGTCCAGGGTCTTCATGGCGGTGGCGAAGCCGGTGCCCTCGGCGCCGATCATCCGGTCGGCGGGGATCCGCACGTTGTCCAGGTAGACCTCGCGTGTGGGCGAGCCCTTGATGCCGAGCTTCTTCTCCGGCGCGCCGAAGGTCACCCCGGGGTCGGACTTCTCGACCACGAAGGCCGAGATGCCCCGGGAGCGGGCGGCCGGGTCGGTGACGGCGAAGACTGTGTAGAACTCGGACACGCCCGCGTTGGTGATCCAGCGCTTGACGCCGTTGAGCACCCAGTGATCCCCGTCACGCACCGCGCGGGTAGTCATCGATGCCGCGTCGCTGCCCGCCTCCGGCTCGGAGAGGCAGTACGAGAACATCGCCTCGCCGGACGCGACAGGGGTCAGGTAGCGACGCTTGAGGTCCTCGGAACCGGACAGCAGCAGCGGCATCGTGCCGAGCTTGTTGACCGCCGGGATGAGCGAGGACGACGCGCAGGCGCGGGCCACCTCTTCGATCACGATCGCTGTGGCCAGGGCATCCGCGCCCGCCCCGCCGTACTCCTCCGGGATGTGCGGCGCGTGGAAGTCGGCGGCCCGCAGCGCGTCGTAGGACGCCTTCGGGAACTCCCCGGTCTCGTCCGCCTCCGCGGCGTGCGGAGCCACCTTGGCGGCACAGACCTCACGCACGGCCTCCCGGATCGCCTCGTGCTCATCGGGCAACCGGTATACGTCGAACGACTCCACTGCGGCCATGTCGGCCCTCCCCTTCACCGCTATCATGCGCAGTCTGTGGCCTTCCCTGACCGCCAACCGCGCAGACTGAAGGATAGCGACTGCAGTTCAGGCGATGTTACCGGCGCGTAGGTACGGGGCATGACGGCGCACCCACGCCGCTGGGCAATGATGGACACAAACAGAGTCATACCTCCGGTGCCCGCCAGGCGCCGCAGCAGAATGCGACGCGACGAGCGCCGCCAGTGCGAGCGGAGAAGACAGGCGTGACGATCCCCTACCCCACCATCCAGCCGAGCCCCGCTATCGCCGCGGTGACCCCGCCGTCGGGCGCACCTCGGCCGCGGGTGACCTTCCTGGGGACCGGCTACCTCGGCGCGACGTACGCCATCTGCTACGCGGAACTCGGGTACGAGGTGCTCGGGTTCGACGTCGACGCCGACAAGATCGCGATGCTGAACGCCGGCCAGGTGCCCATCCACGAGCCTGGCCTGGACGAGCTGCTCAAGCGCAACCTGGCCGCCGGCCGGCTCCGGTTCAGCACCGACATCGCCGAGACCGCCGAGTTCGGCGACGTGCACTTCATCTGCGTCGGCACCCCGCAGCGGGCCGACGGGATGGGCGCCGACCTGTCGTACGTCGAGGCGTCGGTGACCAGCCTGGCGCAACACCTGACCCGCAAGGCGCTCATCGTCGGCAAGTCCACCGTGCCGGTGGGCACCGCCGAGTGGGTGGAGCAGCTCGTCGGCAAGCACACCCCCGACAACCTTGGTGTCGAGGTGGCGTGGAGCCCCGAGTTCCTCCAGGAGGGCTTCGCCGTCGACGACGTACTCCGCCCCAACCGGATCGTGGTCGGCGTCAAGAGCGAGTGGGCCAACGGCATGCTCTACGCCGCGCACAAGGGCGTCTTCGACCTGGCCGCCACCGAGGACCGCGAGGTGCCCCTGGTGGTCACCGACTTCGCGACCGCCGAGCTGGTGAAGGTCGCGGCGAACGCCTTCCTCGCCACCAAGATCTCCTTCATCAACGCGATGGCCGAGGTCTGCGAGGCATCCGGTGGTGACGTCACCCAGCTGGCCCGGGCGATCGGGTACGACCCCCGCATCGGCAACCGGTTCCTCCAGTCGGGCCTCGGCTTCGGCGGCGCCTGCCTGCCCAAGGACATCCGCGCCTTCCAGGCCCGCGCGCAGGAGCTGGGTGCCGGTGAGGCCCTGCGCTTCCTGCACGAGGTCGACCTGATCAACCTGCGCCGCCGGGCCCGGGTGCTCCAGCTCGCGGCGGACCTGCTCGGCCGGCGCTCCGGCCCGGCCGGCCCGGACTTCTCCGGCACCCGGATCGCCGTGCTGGGTGCCACCTTCAAGCCCAACACCGACGACGTCCGCGACGCCCCGGCGCTCGCCGTAGCCGCACTGCTGCACAAGGCCGGCGCCGACGTGCACGTGTACGACCCGCAGGGCACCGAGAACGCCCGCCGCGCCGTTCCCGAGCTGACCTACGAGACCGGCATCAACGAGGCGGTCACCGGCGCCGACCTGGTCTGCGTCCTCACCGAGTGGGCCGACTTCCGCAACGCCGACCCGGTCGCCCTGGGCGAGCTGGTCGCCGGCCGCAAGGTCGTCGACGGACGCAACTGCCTCGACTCGGCACTGTGGACGCAGGCCGGCTGGGAGTACCGGGGCATGGGCCGCCCCTGACGTTCCGAGAACCCACCGGCCGGCCGCGAAGCACCAGTAGCGGCCGGCCGGTGATGTTGTTTGCCCCGGACCCGCCGACAAGAGTCGAAATCCACGCCGGCATTGGGCATGCTGCGACAGTGGGAGTCCACAGTGCGGGTGGAGGGGTGTCGTGGCGACCTTTCAATGCTCCTCGTGCGGCCGGGAGATCAAGCCGGCCGTCCGCTGTCCGCACTGCGGGTCTGACCAGCCGCAGTGGGTCGAGCATCTGGCAAACGTCGAGCGCTCGATCGCGGAGATGAAGGCGCGCGACGCCGCCATCGCCCGTGAGCAGCGGCAGATCGCCGCCAAGATGCAGGCCGCGCTCTTCCAACGGGACATCCTCGCCCATGCCGGGGAGGAACGACTCAAGCAGGCGACCCGCCCCCGGCGGGTGCTGCGCCGCCGTCCCGGTCGTCGCCCACCGACGGCCACCACCGGCGCCCCGCCCCGGGTGCCCCGCCAGGGCACGCCTACCGCTCCGGAGGACCCGCCACCGCCGCCACCGCCGTCCTGGCTGGATGCCGACGACCCGGAGCACCCCCCGGAGGCGTCCTCCCGGGAGGTACAGAACATCCCCCTCGGTCTGGGTGCGCTGCTGCTCGGCGTGGCCGCCGTGGTCTTCGCCGCGGTGGCGACCAGCTCGATGGACGCCCTCGCCCGCCTCGGTGTCCTGCTGATCGCCACAGTGCTGATGCTGCTCGCCCCGCCGGTGCTGGCCCGGCGCGGGCTCACCTCGACGGCGGAGACGATCGCCGCCGTGGGTCTGCTGCTCGTGCCACTCGCCGGGTACGCCCTCTGGGCAGTCGACAGGATCGGCGACGGCGGCACCTCCGGTGCGATCTTCGCCGGCCTGATCTTCGCGGGCACCGTCGCCGTGTCGGTCGGCTACGCCACGTGGACAGGTCTGCGCGCACCCCGCTTCGCCGCCGTACTCGCCGCACAACCGGTGCTGCCGCTGCTCACGTACGACCGCATCACCGGGCCGGGCGGCTGGGCGCTGGTGCTGACCGTGGTCGCCCTCCTCAACCTCTGGCTGGTCCGCTCCGGGTTGATGGTGGAACGCCCCGTCCGGCAGGACCTGCCGGAGGCGAGCACGCCTGCCCCGCCCCGGCAGCGTGACGCCGAAGGCCGGCCGGAGGGCGCCCCGGAGGAGGCCGGCGAGGTGATCGACGCCGGCGTGGGGACCACCCAGCCGCCGGCCCGTCCGGTTCCCGGGGTGCGCGAGCTGACCTGGTCGCTGCACGCGGTGGCGGTCGCCGTCGCCCTTGCGTACGCCGTCACCGCCCTGCTGCGGGCACAGACCGTTCCGACGGCGACAGGCGCCGGGCTGGTGCTGCTGCTGGCCGCGGCGGTCGGGTTGGCCGGTGCGCTGGTGCTGCGCCGCCCACCGCTGCCCGACGTCGGGGCCGGCATCCTCACCCTTGCCGTGATCGGCGCCTTCGGCCGGATCGCGTCCGTGGCCCTGCCCGGCCAGTCGCTGCTGCTGATCGCCGCCGTCATCACGGCGACCGGTCTGGCGGTGCGCGCGGTCCCCGAGGCCGCCCGGCGCGGACCGCAGATCGCCTCTGCTGTGGCGCTCACCGTCAGCGGGTTGGTGGTCGCCGGGGGCGCGCTGCGCGCCGGCGTCGCCACGGTACGGGCGGCGCTGCCCGCGTGGGGCGCCGACCTCGACGGGTACGCCGCCGAACTGGCCGCCGCTGTCGGCCCCAACACCTGGCAGCTCGCCGCCGCCGCGTTCCTGCTCACCATCGCCGCCGTGCTGGCCCTGCCAACTGACATCCGCCGCGAGTTCGCCGTCGCGGGAGCCGCGCTGACCGCGCTCGCCGTACCGGCCTCGTTCGGTCTCGGCTGGGTGTCGGCGCCCTGGCCGATGGTGCTCACCGCGATCGGCATCGGAGTGACGGGCCTCTCTGCGCGGACCACCCGGGCCGCGCTGGCACACTCCGCCGCCGCCGCCGTGGTGGGCATGTTCGGCGTCGGTGCCGGCCTGTCCCGGCCGGGGCTCACGGCCGCCGTTCTGCTCACCATCTTCGCGGCAGCCACGCTGGTCGCGCTTGCCCCCCGGGTGCGGATCGCGTCCGCCGCGGCCGACACGGTCACGGACTGGGCCTCCGGCGGCGCCGCCTTCGCGCTGCCCGGCGCTGTGGCGGCGTTCGTGGCCGCAACAGCGACAGTCGACCCGACACCCACCCCGGCCAGCCTCCGCGAGGTGACAGTGCCGGTGCTGGCGGCGAGCTTCCTGGCGGTTTGCGTGACCCTCGGGTACGCCGCCATGGTGCAGGTCTCCCAGCGGCGCATCCCGGCGCCCCTGTCGGTCGGCACGGGGCTGGGCGCGCTTGTGGTCACCGCCGCCGCCTTCGGCGCCCCCGGGGCGACCGTCGCCGACGCCTGGGTCGGCGCGCTCCTGCTTGTCGCGGCGGTGCTGCTCTACCTGGCGCCCTCGATCGACGCCGGCCGCCGCTCCGACCTCACACTGGACGGCTCCGACCTGGCCGCCGCGGCGGTCACCACAGCGCTGATCGCCACGATGGTGCGCATCGGCGCAGTCATCGCCCCCGGCGGGCAACTCGCCGTGGCCGCCGGCCTCGTGCTGGTGGTCGCCGTCGGCGCCCGTGCCATGCCCGAGGAGTGGCGGCGCGGGCCGACCCTCGGCATCACCGTCGGCGGCGTACTCATCGGTGTGCTCGCCGGTTGGATGGCCCTGCGCGGCGGGGTGGGAGTGCTCGCCACGCCCGGCCCGATCTGGGACGGCGACCTGAGCAACTGGCCGGCCGCACCGACCGGCGGCTCGACCTGGCAGGCCCCGATCGCGCTGCTCCTGCTGGCCGTCACCGCCGGCATCCTGCTGCCGCCGCCGTGGCGGTGGGACGTGTCCGGCGCCGCCGTGGTGCTCGCCACGATCGGCGCGCCGGCCGCGTTCGAGCTGCCCTGGTGGTCGCCGGTGCTGGTCGGCGGGATGGTGGCCACCGTCTTCGGGATGGCCTCGGTGGCCACCGAGGAGGCCCGCGCCGGGCTGTCCCGGGCCACCGTCGCCGGGGTGGTGGCGTTGCATGCCGCCGGCGCGGGCCTGGTCCGCCCCTGGACCACAGCGCTGGCGCTGGGCAGCATCGCGCTCATCGGCGTGGTCGTGGCCGCGGTGGCCCGCGTGCTGGCCGGCCCGCAGGTGACCGACCTGGAGACCGAGGGGATGCCGCCGCACCTGGCCCAGATCGGTGGGGCGGCCGCCGGCGCCGCGCTGCTGGCCCTGCCCGGTGCGGTGGCGGCGCTGGCCGTCGAGTTCCAGCACTCGCCGCAGGTGGTGCTCACCGCAGCGCTGGCGGCTTCCAGCCTCGGTCTCGCGGCCGTGGCCGCGGTTCGCCGGCACGTGCCGCAGTACCTGCCCTGGGTCAGCGTGGCAGTGGTCGGCGGTGCCACCATCAGCGCCCTCGCCGCCATCCCCACCGGCCTGCCCTCCGGGGTCTACGCGGCCGCCGCCGCCCTGCTGGGCGTCCTCGCCGAACTGGTCCGTGCGGCCACCACACCGCCCACCGGCTCGGCCCAGCCGGTCCGGCGGTGGGCGGTGCTCCTCGACGGCGCGCTACGCCGGCTACCGGACGACCCGGACCGGCTGCGCTGGCGAATCAGCCCGTCCGCCGGTGCCCTCGCCGCTGCCGCCCTACCCACGGCGCTGGCTCTCGCCTCGATCACGCCCGCCCTGGTCACCGCCCTCGTCGAGCCGCACCGCACATTGAGCCGGATCTGGCAGGGCCCACCGCCGGAGCTGCTCACCCCACCGGCGGACGTGGTCAACCCGACCCATGTGCTGACCGCGCTGCTGCTCACCGCGACCGCCGCGCTGGCCGCCACCGGGTTCAGCGGCGGACGGCGGTCCCGCGCCGTGCCTGTGGTGCTGCCCGGTGCGGCCGTCACGCTGCTGATCGCGCCCATCGCGCTCGGCCGGGGCTGGCCCGCGAGCACCATCGGAGCGCTCTCCGTCTTCACCATCGCGATGCTCGGCCTTGCGCTGACCCCGCCGCCGGCGCTCGTCGAGCGGGCCCGGTCGCTGCGGCTGGCCCGGGTGCTGGTGTTCGCCATCGGTCTGGCCGGCGGCAGCGCCGGGCTCGCCGGCAGCCTGGCGGACCGGCAGTTGACCCTGTTCACCCTCGGCAGCGCCGTCGGTGTGGGCGCGGTGGCGGCGTTGTTCGGCGTCACACAGCGGGCGCGCATCCTCGGCTGGCTCTTCGCGTCGCTGATGGCGCAACTGTTCGTGCTCACCGCCGGCCTGGTCGCCGGGCTTGCCGCTGTGTGGTCCGCGTTCGGTGTGCTCGCCGTCGGCGCGGTCCTCCAGGTGCTCGCCGCGACCCTGCCACGGCTGCGCCGCCCCGAGGCGCAACGCGAAGCGTCCACTGTCGAATGGAGCGGGTACGCGGCGGCGCTCATCGCCCTGGCCCTCGCCTTCGACTCGCCCCGCCACATCGCCGCCCTGCTTGCCGCGTGGGGTGCCGTGCTCGGCGTGGCGGCCACCCGCCCGGGTCGCCGGCCGGTGGAGCGCCGCATCCTCTTCTGGGCGGTCGTGTTCTGCGAGATCACCGCCTGGTGGATCCTGATGCGCGTCGCCGACGTGGCGCTGCCCGAGGCGTACACGCTTCCGTTCGCCCTGTTGGCCCTGCTCGTCGGGGTGCTGGAGTTGCGCCACCGGCCGGACATGAGCAGCTGGGTGGCGTACGGGCCGGCGCTGGTCGCCGCGTTCGTGCCGACACTGGCCATCGTGCTTGCCACCGAATCCAGCACGCTGCGGCAGATGCTGCTGCTGCTCGGTGCGGTCGCGGTGCTGATCTTCGGCTCGTCCAGCCGTCAGCAGGCACCGGTCATCGTCGGCGCGTCGGTCACCGCGATCGCGGCGATCCATGCGCTTGTCAGCCTCGGCCCGTGGCTGGCGCTGATCCCCGTGGGCATCCTGCTGCTCATCCTCGGCGCCAGCAACGAGCGCCGCCGCCGAGCCCAGGAACGCCTACAGACCGCGCTACGCGGCATGAGATGAAACCGGAGGGTCCCCGCGGCGTAGGTGAGTGGGGACGGTGAGCGTGCCGGATCCGCCCGTCCCCCTCCCCCGCGATCTTGCACTTTCTGCCCGGGCATAAGGGGCATACCCGCTCTGATCGGCGGCTGAAAGTACAAGATCGCCGAGGGCTGGGGGTGGGAGCGCGAGGGCGGGCGGGTTACAGGGTGGCCTGGAGGGCTTCGTCCTTGGTCTTGATCAGCTTGTCCAGGTCCTGCTGGTAGGTCGTCATCTGGGCGCGCAGGGTTTCGTCGGCGGCGCCGAGGATGCGTACGGCGAGCAGGCCGGCGTTGCGGGCGTTGCCGATCGACACTGTCGCCACCGGGATCCCGGCCGGCATCTGCACGATCGAGAGCAGCGAATCCATGCCGTCGAGGTGCTTGAGCGGCACCGGCACCCCGATCACCGGCAGCGGCGTCACCGAGGCCACCATGCCCGGCAACGCGGCGGCACCACCCGCACCCGCGATGATCACCTTGAGACCCCGATCGGCGGCCTCCTGGCCGTACTCGATCATCGTGACCGGGGTTCGGTGCGCCGAGATCACCCGGACCTCGTACGACACGCCGAAGTCGTCAAGCACCTCGGCCGCGGCTCGCATCGTCGGCCAGTCCGAGTCACTACCCATGATCAACCCGACGGTGGGCACCCCGGCCGCCTTCTCGCTCATTCGTGCCCCTCACGCAACCAACGGGCGGTCCGCACAGCCCGCGCCCGTACGTCGTCCAGGTCGTCACCGAGCACCGTCACGTGCCCGATCTTGCGGCCGGGCCGCACCTGCTTGCCGTAGAGATGCACCTTCGCGCCCGGCTCGGCGGCGAAGAGGTGGTGCAGCCGCTCGTCGATCGACATTCCGCCCGGCTCGCCACCGAGGACGTTCGCCATCACCACCACCGGCGCGGTCAGCGCGGTGTCGCCCATCGGGTAGTCCAGCACCGCCCGCAGGTGCTGCTCGAACTGGGAGGTCCGGGCGCCCTCGATGGTCCAGTGCCCCGAGTTGTGGGGCCGCATCGCCAGCTCGTTGACCACGATCGCGGGTCGACCGGCCTCGTCGCGTACCTCGAAGAGTTCGACGGCGAGCAGGCCGACCACGCCGAGCGCGGTGGCCAGGTCGATGGCGAGTTGCTGGGCGGCGACCGCCAGTTCCTCGTCCAGGCCGGGCGCCGGGGCCAGCACCTCAACGTTGATGCCGTCGCGCTGGACCGTCTCGACCACCGGGTACGCGGCCACCTGCCCGAACGGCGACCGGGCCACCTGCACGGCCAGCTCCCGGCGCAGCGGCACCCGCTCCTCGACGATCAGCGGGGTGCCACCGGCGAGCAGCGTGGTCGCCAGCTCGGTGGCCTGGGCGGCGTCGTCGACAAGCCAGACACCTCGGCCGTCGTAGCCACCCCGGGCCGCCTTGAGCACCACCGGCCAGCCGACCTGCTCGCCGAAGCCGACGAGGTCGGCGGGCTCACCGACCGGCTGCCACCGGGGGTTGGGCGCGCCCAGCTCGGTGAGGCGTTCCCGCATCACCTGCTTGTCCTGGGCGTGCAGCAGCGCGTTCGCCGGCGGGTACACCGACACGCCCTCCGCCGCCAGCGCGCGGATGTGCTCGGAGGGCACGTGCTCGTGGTCGAAGGTGACCACGTCGCAGCCCTTGGCGAAGGTGCGCAGGGCGGCCAGGTCGGTGTGCTCGCCGTACTGGACGTCGGCGGCGACCAGTGCCGCGCCGTCCTCGGGACTGGCGGCGAGCACACGCAGTGACTGGCCGAGGGCGATCGCGGCCTGGTGGGTCATCCGGGCCAACTGGCCGCCACCCACCATGCCGACAACGGGGAGACCGGTACGGGAATCCATAGCGCGGCCAGCCTATCCGGGTGGCCGGCGCGGTCGTCCGGAGGGCCGGCGCCCGCCGCTCCGCGAGACGCCGGCCACCACCGTGCCCGGGTCGCGGGCGACTACCGGGCGCTACGTCGGTCGCGGTGTGTTCAGCCGAGCTGGGCGACCAACTCCTCGACTGAGGTCACCGGCCGTTGGCAGACGAAACCCCGGCAGACGTACGCCGCGGACCGCCCGTCGACGAACGGACGGTCGGCGAGCAGCGGGACCCCCGGCTGGTCCGGAGCTCCGGCGACCACCACCGCTCCGGGCGGGGCGTGCCGGTGGGCTGCGGCCACCAGCGGATCGCCGGCCGGGTCGCCGGTCACCACGGCGATCTCGTACGGCCCGGACAGCAGCGCCTCACCGACAGTGGCCGCGTACCCGGTGAACCGGGCGTGCCGCCCGACGATCGGTGCCACAGTGGCGAGCGCCGCCTCGGCGGCCTCCCGGTAGCGGGTCTCGCCGGTCAGCGCGGCGTACGCCACGAGCCCGGCCACCAGCGCGGACCGGCCCGACGGGGTGGCGTTGTCGGTCGGGTCGGCCGGCCGGGCGACGAGCTGCTCGGCGTCGTCGGCCGTGTCGTAGTAGGCGCCGCCGGGCGCGGCGAAGTGCTCCAGCGCGGTGTCCAGCAGCCCGCCGGCCAGTGTGAGCCAACGACCTTCGCCGGTGAGCTGGTGCATCGCGCAGAACGCCTCGGCCACGCAGCCGTAGTCCTCGAGGACGCCGGCCGGCTCACCGACCTTGCCGTCGCGGGAGACCCGGCGCAGCCGGCCGTCGACAAGGTGCACGCTCGCCAGGTGCTCGGCGGCGTTACGCATCGCGCCGTCGGCGACGATTGTCACGCCGTCCATCAGGTTGGCGTCCTCGTCCTGCGGCGACGCGTACAGGGCGGCGACCTGCTGGAACTCGGCCATGGCGGTGATCGCCAGACCGTTCCACGCGGCCACCACCTTGTCGTCACGAGCAGGCTGGGGGCGTGTGTCCCGAGCCGCGAGCAGCCGGCCCACCACCTGCTGCCAGCGGGCGCGGATCTCGGGTGCGGCGTCATCGACGTCCCGGGCGAGCCGCAGCACGCTCATGCCGTGCTCGAAGGTCCCCTCCTCGGTGACGGCGAACAGGTCGGCGGCCCACCGGCCGTCCTCCTCGCCGAGCACCTCGACGAGCTGGGCGGGCGTCCAGGCGTAGGTGAGCCCCTCGACGCCCTCCGTGTCGGCGTCCAGCGCGGACGTGAACCCCTCCCCCGGCCGGTGCAGCTCGTCGGCGAGGAACCGGGCGGTGTCCCGGGCGATCCGGCGGGCCAGCGGGTCGCCGGTCAGCCGCCAGAGCTGCGTGTAGACCCGCAGCAGCAGCGCGTTGTCGTAGAGCATCTTCTCGAAGTGCGGCACCGTCCAGTGCGCGTCCACCGAGTAACGGGCGAAGCCGCCGGCCAACTGGTCGTAGATGCCGCCCCGGGCCATCGCCTCGGCAGTGTGCCGGACGATCTCCAGGCTGCGCGGGTCGCCGGTGCGCTGGTGGTGGCGCAGCAGGAAGAGCAGGTTCATGTGCGGCGGAAACTTCGGGGCGCCCCCGAAACCGCCGTTCGTCCCGTCGTACTCACCTGCCAGGTTGGCGGCCGCGGCGTCGAGCAGCGGGGCGTCCAGCGGGGCGGTGGGGCCACCCACTGCCTGTGCGCCGCCGATCGCCTCGACCACGGCGGCGCCCTGACGCAGCACTTCCGCACGCTGGTCGCGCCACGCGGTGGCGACCGACTGGAGCAGCCGGATGAAGTTGGCACGCGGGAAGTAGGTGCCGCAGAAGAACGGCGTGCCGTCGGGAGTGGCGAACACAGTCATCGGCCAGCCGCCCTGACCTGTCATCGCCTGGGTGGCGGTCATGTAGACCGCGTCCACGTCGGGGCGCTCCTCGCGGTCCACCTTGATCGACACGAAGTCGTCGTTCATCAGCGCGCCGACGTGCTCGTTCTCGAACGACTCGTGGGCCATCACGTGACACCAGTGGCAGGCGGCATACCCCACCGAGATGAGCACCGGTACGTCGCGCCGCTTCGCCTCGGCGAACGCCTCGTCGCACCACGGCCACCAGTCGACCGGGTTGTCGGCGTGCTGGAGCAGGTACGGGCTGGTGGCGTTGACGAGTCGGTTCACCTGTCGACCATAACCAGCTACGCCGAGCCGTGCCGGGCGCAGTCACCCGGCCGGTACGTCAGCGCGTCAGGAGGCGCGGCCGGCCCGTCAGGCAGTGCGGCCGGCCCGTCAGGCAGCGCGACCGGCCCGTCAGGAGGCGCCGTCGGCGCGGAGCCGGAAGACGTTCGACTCGGCCGAGTCGCGCAGCGACCCGAGCACCGCGCCGATCTTGTCCGCCGGCATGGGCTTGAAGAAGTGGTAGCCCTGCGCGGACGTGCAGCCCAGCTCGGCCAGGGCCAGCCGCTGCTCGGCGGTCTCCACGCCCTCGGCGACCACCCGCAGCCCCAGCTCGTGGGCGAGCCCCACGGTGGTCCGCACGATCGCCGCCGCCTCCGGCGAGTCGGCCATCCGGATCACGAACGAGCGGTCCACCTTCAGCTCGTCCACTGCGATCCGGGTGAGGAAGGTCAACGACGAGAAGCCGGTGCCGAAGTCGTCCACAGCGAGCTGCACGCCCATCGACCGGAGCGTGGACAGCACCTCGTCGATGACCTCCAACTCGCTCATCACCACGGTCTCGGTGATCTCCAGGACCAGCCGATGCGGCGGCACCTGATGGCGGCGCAGCGCCTCGGCGATCTCCGCCGGCAGGCGCGGGTCGAGCAGGCTACGCGCGGACAGGTTCACCGAGATCGGTACGTCGAGTCCTTCGCGGGCCCAGCCGGCGGCGACGCCGAGCGCCTTGTTCAGCACGTACCGGGTGAACGTGCCCAACTGCTCGCTGTTCTCCACCGGGCGGATGAAGTCGATCGGGTTGAGCCAGCCCCGCCGGGGATGCTGCCAGCGGATCAGCGCCTCCACCCCGGTGGGCGCGCCGGTGGCCAGGTCGACGGCCGGCTGCAACGCCAGCACCAGCTGGTCGTCGACCTCCAGCGCCTCCCGCAACTCGGCAAGCAGCGCCAACTGGTCGGTGCTGGCCGCGTCCCGGGTGCTGTCGTACGCGGCGACGCTCCCGCCGCCCTCCTTGGCCTGGTACATGGCGATGTCGGCCCGGCGCAGCAGCTCGGTCAGGTCGGCGGTGCCCGCGTCGGCGACGACCACCCCGACGGACACCTCGATCGACATCCGCACCCCGGCCACCTCGGTCGGCGCGGCCAGCCGCTCGGCGATCTCCCGGGCCTGCCGCAGCGCGTACGCCATCGGGGCGGTGCGGTCGCCGAGCACGGGCACCGAGGTGAGCAGCAGCGCGAATTCGTCGCCGCCGAGCCGGCCGAGCAGGTCGCCGGGGCGGGCAAGCGCGCTGAGGCGGTTGGCGGTGAGCCGCAGCAACTGGTCGCCAGCCGCGTGCCCGAGGGTGTCGTTGACCTCTTTGAACTGGTTGATGTCCAGCAGCAGCAGAGCCACCGGGTGCTCGTGCGCGAGCTGCCGCAGCGACTGGTCGCCCTTGCTGAGCATCGCCGTCCGGTTGACCAGCCCGGTGAGCGGGTCGTGCACCGCCTCGTACGACGATCGGGCGGTGACCAGTCGCAGCTCACGGTGGGTCGCGGCGTCGTGCAGGGCGGCGGCGAGCGCGTCACCGAACGCGGCGATGGCGTCGCGCTCCCGGGCGGTGGGCGGGGCGGAACGGGGGAACCGGACCCGCAACCGGCCGACCGGCGCGGCGCCCACCGACAGGGGGCGCACCAACTCGTGCTCATCGGGCTCAGACTGGTCCGGTGGGCCCACCTCCCGGTCGACCAGCTGACCGCCGGCGTCGCCCCGGTAGCGCCGCCACCTGCCGTCGGCCCGCGCCACGTCGACGTCGACCAGTTCGGCGTTGAACAGCGTCAGCGCGCCGCTCACCGCGGCGCTGGCCACGCCGCGCTCGTCGAGCTGGTTGAGGGCCGCAGTGGCCTCGGCGAAGGCCCGCCACGTACGGCGTTCCTGGTCGGCGCGCAGCCGGTAGCGGTAGGTCTGGTGCAGCAGCCACAGCAGTGGCGGCAGGAGAAGCAGCCAGCGTGGGTCCAGCTCCAGCAACGTGACGACCACCAGGCCGACAGCCACGTTGCCGACGAACATGAGCAGCTTGGCGCGCAGCGCGGCGAGCAGCGGCGGTCCGATCGGCAGCCCGTGCCGCAACCCCAGCGTCACCCCGCCCAGCCAGGCGGTCACCAGCAGGTACGTCACCGACCCGGCGATCACGGCCAGCGCCAGCATCGGTGTCGGCGGGGCGAGCAACGGCTCCCCCAGGGCCGTCGTGACGGACACCGCCAGTGCCGACGCGGCGGCGAGCGACGCGGCGATACGGACGATCTCCAGCAATGGACGGCGGTCGCCGTACAGCGAGTGCGCCGTCCAGGCCAGTCCGGCGCCGAGCAGGGTCGCCGACGGCAGCCAGCCTGCCGGCGTGAGGTAGAGGCAGACGATAAGCGCCGCCTCGCCCCAGGTGATGCTGACCATGCCCGCGCCCGTGCGGAACCGCAGTCGGGCGAGCTGGGCGACGGCGAGGATCGCCACGGCGATGCCGAAGCGGGCAGGGCCACCGAGGGGATCGTCAGCCGGCAGTCGGAACGGGAGGGTCCAGCCGACCATGGCGGAGACCAGGGCGGTCAGCGTCACCGCGCCGGTCAGCACGAGCAACCGGGCCGGCATACCGCGCGCGCCGAGCCGGTCGGCAGGGGGGCCGGAGGTCATCGACCATACCCGTCAGCCGGCCGACCGACGCTGTGACGGGTCACCGGTGCTGTGTCAGTCATCGGCGCCCCCTTCCGCGCACGGCTCGGAGACTTTTGGTCCCCCCGGCGGAAGGCTAAGCCAAACCGGGTGGTCGCAACAGGGGTCGACCACCCGGTTCGGCGTGAATCATGCGCGGACTACCCGTTCCGGTGCTGCTGGTGCCCGTTGGAAGCGTGCGGGGATGATTCACTCGCTCCCGTCCCGCCTGTCGGATCGACGACTGTCGCGTCCGCCCTGGTCGGGTCGGTCGCCCGCGCCTGCTGCGGGAACCGGTCCGGCAGGCGGCGCAGACGGGCGTTCATGTTGCGGATCAGCAGGATGGTCGCGGTGGCCAGCAGCAGGATGAGGAAGAGGCCCATCGGTCCGGCCAGGCCACCCGTGCGGGTGTCCCCGAAGTTGTTCTCCGCGAGCACCTGGGCAGCGGTCAGCATGGCGTTCCTCCGATGTGCGGTTGGGTACCAGGGTAGACCCGGCCGGAATCAGCGCGCGTGCGCCGTCTCCCGCACCCCTGCGAATAGGTCGGACTCGGGCAACGGGCTGTCCACGACGGTGCGGGCCAGCTCGAAATCCTCCGTCGGCCAGGCACGCTGTTGCAGCTCCATCGGTACGTGGAACCAGAAGCCGTCCGGGTCGACCTGGGTGGCGTGGGCGCGCAGCGCGTCGTCGCGGACGTGGAAGTAGTCGCCGCACTCCACCCGGGTGGTGATCCGGGGGCCCTTGTCGGGTCGGTCGTCCCAGCGCTTGAGCCACTCCTCGTACGGGGATTCGCGGCCGATGGCGAGCATCGCCTCGTGCAGGGCCATGATCTTGGCCTTGGAGAAGCCGATGTCGTAGTAGAGCTTCAGCGGCTGCCACGGGGCGCCCAGCTCCGGGTAGCGCTCCGGGTCGCCAGCGGCCTCGAAGGCGGCCACGCTGACCTTGTGGCACATGATGTGGTCGGGGTGGGGGTAGCCACCCTCCTCGTCGTAGGTCGTCACGACGTGCGGGCGGAACTCCCGCATCAGCCGCACCAGTGGGCCGGCGGCGACCTCGACGTCCTGGAGGGCGAAGCAGCCCTCCGGCAGCGGGGGCAGCGGGTCGCCCTCGGGCAGACCGGAGTCGACGAAACCGAGCCAGGCCTGCTCGACGCCGAGGATCGCCCGCGCGGCGTCCATCTCGGCGCGGCGGATCTCCGCGATGTTGGCCCACACGTCGGGCCTGTCAAGCTTGGGGTTGAGCACGCTGCCGCGCTCACCGCCGGTGCACGTCACCACAAGCACGTCCACGCCCTGCGCGACGTACTTCGCCATGGTCGCCGCACCCTTGCTCGACTCGTCGTCCGGGTGCGCGTGAACGGCCATGAGACGCAGTTGCTCTGCCAACGTCGGCGCTCCTCGTCTGTGCCGGCCGGCGGACCCGACCGGTATCAACCGGCTGACCTGCCGGGATCCTCCGCACCCCGCCGCTGGTCGGCGTTGCGGGCCCGACCCGACCTGCCGTTGCTGCCGTTGGGTCGGGTGGGAGAATGGACTCTGTCATTCTTGCCGATGCCGCCGACAACAACGCCAGGAGATACCCGCCGGTGACCGAGACGCACGCCACAATTTCACCGGGCGCGCCGGTCTTCCCGACCGGGCGCTACGGCCGCCGTCGGGCATCCGGCGGAGGCCGCCGTCGTACGCTGCTGGCCGCGCTGGCGCTGTTGGCGCTGTTGGCGGCGCTGAGCCTGATCTCGGTGCGGCTCTACCAGCAGTACGGTGATCCGAACTACCGCGCCGAGGTGATCACCTACACCGACATCACGGACACCCAGATGGTGCTCGACTTCCGGGTGACAGTGCCGGCGGGTGAGTCGGCGGTCTGCGTGCTGCGCGCCCGGGACCGCGCCGGCGCCCAGGTCGCCCGCGAGGAGATCACTGTGACCGCCGCCCCTGGCGAACGGCACCTCACCGTCCGGCACCGCCTGAGCACCACCGCCCGGCCGTTCATCGGCGAGGTGCTGCGCTGCCGTCCTCCCGCCTGAGCTGCGCGGACCACAGCTCCGAGCAGTGCGCGGGCGCTCCTACCACGGGACGCCCGATCCGGACAGCGGTGATGATCGCCGACACGCTGTGTCGTACCGCACTGGTAACTTGGTAGTTCACCTGTCAGCCAGCCACGCACATCTGAGGAGACCGCCTGTGTCCACTGGCAACGAGGCGCCCGCCACCTGGCTGTCCCAGGACGCGTACGACCGCCTCCAGGCCGAGCTCGACGAGCACATCGCCAACCGACCGGCGATCGCCGCCGAGATCAATGCTCGGCGCGAGGAGGGCGACCTGCGGGAGAACGGCGGCTACCACGCCGCCCGCGAGGAGCAGGGCAAGGCCGAGGGTCGCATCCGCTATCTCCAGGAACTGCTGCGCACCGCGAAGGTCGGCGAGGCGCCGACCACGGACGCGGTGTCGCCCGGCATGGTCGTGACGATCTACTTCGACGACGACACCGACGACACCGAGACGTTCCTGCTCGGCTCACGGGAGATCGCCGCCACCACCGACCTGACCGTCTACAGCCCCGAGTCCGCGCTCGGCAAGGCGATCCTGGGCGGCCGTCCCGGGCAGACCTGCACCTACACGGCACCCAGCGGCGCCGACATCAAGGTGACAGTGGTCAGCTTCGAGCCGTTCTCCGGCTGAGCGCCGCCGGCCTCCGGGCCGTCTGAGGGCGTACCCCCGCCGAGGTGTGGCACCCGCCGGTGTCACGCCTCGGCGGCGAAGACCACCTGGTAACCGCTGGCCCGCAACGCGCTGATCAGCGTGTCCGAGTGCTCCACCCCACGGGTCTCCACCGACAGTGCCACCTCCACCTCGCCGAGGCCCAGGTGTGGGTTGGCCCGCTGGTGTTCCACATCCACCACGTTGGCCCGGTGCTCGGCGATCTGACCGAGCAGCGAGGCGAGCTGCCCCGGCCGGTCGGAACACCGCACCGTCACGCGCAGGTAGCGTCCCGCGGCGGCCAGGCCGTGCTCGATCACCCGCAGCATCAGCAGCGGGTCGATGTTGCCACCGGAGAGCACCGCGACCACAGGCGTCTCCACCTCCACCACACCGGCCAGGAGCGCGGCCACGCCGACCGCCCCGGCCGGCTCGACGACCTGCTTGCCCCGCTCCAGCAGCATCAGCAGCGCCCGGGAGATGTCCTCCTCGGACACCGTGACGATCTCGTCGACAAGCTTGCGGACATGGTTGAAGGTGATCTCACCGGGCCGCCCGACAGCGATGCCGTCCGCGATCGTGGCGAACACGGGCAGCCGCACCGGCTCCCCGGCCACAAGCGAGGGCGGGAAGGCCGCCGCGCCGGCCGCCTGCACGCCGATGATCCGGACGTCCGGCCGCAGCGCCTTGGCGGCGACCGCCATGCCCGAGATCAGACCGCCGCCGCCCACGCCCGTGATGATGGTCCGCACCTCCGGGCACTGTTCGAGGATCTCCAGCGCCACGGTGCCCTGGCCGGCGATCACGTCCGGGTGGTCGAACGGGTGGATGAGCACCGCGCCGGTCCGCTCGGCGTACGTCTGCGCGGCCACCAGCGACTCGTCGACGGTGTTGCCTGCCAGTTCGACCTGCGCGCCGTACCCCTTGGTGGCGGCGACCTTCGGCAGCGGGGCGTTGACAGGCATGAAGACCGTTGCGTGCGTGCCGACCAGGCCGGCGGCCAGCGCCACTCCCTGGGCGTGGTTGCCGGCGCTCGCCGCGACGACGCCGCGTTCGCGCTCCGCCGCCGACAGTCGGGAGATCCGCACGTACGCGCCGCGCACCTTGTACGAGCCGGCGCGCTGGACGTTCTCGCACTTGAGCCAGGCCGGCCCGCCAAGCGCCGCGCTCAGTGGCCGCGAGGGCTCCAGCGGGGTGATCCGGACGACGTCGGCGAGCAGTTCCCGCGCGGCCCGTACGTCGTCGAGGCCGACCAGTTCCGTCATGCCCCGATCGTGCCACCCGGGCCGAGCGCCCTCTTCGTCGACACCGGGACGAGAGGCTCAGTTCCACTCGGCGTCACCGATGCCGCGGCATCAACCTCGCGCCACCGGCGCGGTGTCCGCGATCCGAGGTGGGTCACGCCCGGGGTTGATTCTCCGGGCCTGCCGGCTCCTCACCGCCCGATCCGGAAGCCGACGGCGTGGCCCCGGCAGCGGGGTGCCCGCCCGGGACCGGGGCAGCCGGCCAGGCCTGGGCGGTCGGCCATGCTGGCGACCCGCTGGCGATGCGTGCCTCCTGAGCGGCGGAGATCCGTCGGATCAACAGGATCAGCGTCACCCCGGCGACCACGCACGCCACTGCGGGCACGGCGTTACGGAGCAGGGAATCGCCGTAGTGGTCGATGTACGCCTGGTAGTCGGCATCGGTGGACGGGTTCTGCGGCAGCCTGATGTACGCCTGGGCGTTCTGGTTGCTGACGACCCCCTCGCCGATGCTGAACACGAGCCAGGTAATCCACCAGACGAACACCGTGGCCGGGGTGCGGCGCCGCCAGAGGCTGTCCCGCGCGACGCTGGCCATCACCCGGGCCGGTACCACGAGGTTGACGAACGGGATCAGCCAGCCGGCGATCGCCCAACCGGCACCGAGTGTCGGCAGCGCACCCGGGAACGCGTCGATGTTCTTCCGCGCCCGCCACATCCAGACGATCACCAGTACGGCGGCGGCGGGGAACACGACCACCGAGGGCTGCGACAACAGCGCCTGCACTGACAAAGCGTCGACCAGCAGGTCCGCGTCGTCGGCGTTCTGGGCCCGCCGGGTCATCAGCAACCCGACAATCGGATCGAGTGCCGTCACGAGAGAGAGCACCACGGCCACGCCGACGGCGATGCAGGCGGCCAGGCCGATGCCACGTACCCGGTAGGTCGCCACAGCGGGCCAGACGGCGGGCTGGCCGAGCGGCGTGTTGCAACGCTGGCAGTCGTTGTGCTCGGGAGATGTGGCGTCCCCACAGGTCTGACAACGCATCGATGTCTCCCGAGTCCGCGCGACGTGGCGTCCACAGTAGACGATCACGCGGCGGCTGGCGACCCCTTGCCGACCCGGGGGTAGCCGGGGGCGTGCCGTGACCAGGGGGCGGCCATTTCGAACTGGCCGGCCACACCGAGCAACAGCAGCTCCGAACCGGGCGGACCGACGATCTGCACACCGACCGGCAGACCATCCGGGCGGCGGCCCACCGGCACCACTACCGCCGGGAGGCCGGCGATGTTCCACGGCGCGGCGTACGGGGCGTACCTGATGCTTGCCGACATGTTCGACCGCCAGGACCGCTCGGACCAGCGGCCGGCCTCCGGCGGGGCACTGGCCAGCGCCGGGGTGAGCAGCAGGTCGACCGAGTGGTCGGTGAAGAAGTCGATCGACCGCTGCCGCCAGGCGGTCCGGTCGGCTTCCCGGACGTACCCCCGGCGCTGCGCCCACTCGCCCAGCGCTACGTGCCGCCGGGTACGCCGTTGCAGGCCACGCCTGTCCAGTCCGGAGGCCCGGACGTCCGTGGCGGCGGCGGCGAACCAGGTGGCGATGCCCTGCAGGCCCAGCGCTGTGGGATAGACCGGATCGGCCGGCACCGTGTCATGCCCGGCAGCGGCGAGGAGCCGGCCCGCGGCGGCGACAGCGTCCCGGTTGGGCGCGTCCGGTGAGACGCCGCGTACCGGGGAGCGCAGCGAGACGCCCACCCGCAGCCGCTGCGGCGGGACGAGCTTCTCCGGACGTCTACCGGCCAGCACCGAGAAGCCGACCGCCGCGTCAGCGACAGTGCTGGTGAGCATGCCGTGCTCGGTGAGACCGAACCAGTCGTCCGCGCCGAGCTGGCAGGGCACCACGCCCCGGCCCGGCTTGAGCCCGACCAGGCCGCAGCAGGCCGCCGGGATCCGGATCGAACCGAGGCCGTCGTTGCCGTGCGCGATCGGCACCAGCCCGGCCGCCACCGCCGCGGCCGCGCCACCGGAGGAGCCCCCAGGGGTACGCGTGCTGTCCCACGGGTTGCGCGTCACAGCGCTGTCGTCGTCGGTGAGCGCCCACAGGCCCAACTCCGGCATCCGGGTCACACCCAGGATCACCGCACCGGCGCCCCGGAGCCGGCGGACCACCTCGTGGTCGGCCTCCGCGACCTCCGTACGCGCCGCGGGCGACCCGTTCCAGGTGGGCAGGCCGGCGACCGGCGTGTTCTCCTTGACCGCCACCGGCACCCCGGCCAGCGGCAGGTTCGCCAGGTCCTCCTGCTCGTCGACCTTCTCCGCCTCGGTGATCGCCTCGCCGCCGCGAACGGCGCGGAACGCCGCCAGATCGCGGTCGGCCGAGGCGATGTACTCAAGGTGGTCGGCGACGACCTGGGTGGCCGAGACGTCACCTCGGCGTACGCCCCGGGCGATCTGCTTGGCAGTCGCCCCGACCCAGGTCGCCATGATGTCCTGCACGGCCATCCTCCCCAGCGGTCAGCCCAGCGCCTGCTCCAGATCGGCGAGCAGGTCGTCGACCGTCTCGATGCCGACAGACAGTCGCACGAGATCCCCGGGAACTTCAAGCGGCGAGCCGGCAGCACTTGCGTGTGTCATCCGACCCGGGTGCTCGATCAGGGATTCCACGCCGCCGAGCGACTCCGCGAGCACGAACAACTTGGCCCGGTTGCAGATCTCCACGGCGTGGTCCTCGCCGCCGGCCGCGCGGAACGAGATCATGCCGCCGAACCGGCGCATCTGCTTGGCGGCCACCTCGTGACCGGGGTGCGACGGCAGCCCTGGGTAGATCACCTGGGCCACCTTGGCGTGCCCGTCGAGGTACCCGGCGAGCCGCTCCGCGTTGTCGCAGTGCCGGTCCATGCGTACCCCGAGGGTCTTGATGCCGCGCAGGGTGAGCCAGGCGTCGAACGGGCCGTTGATCGCGCCCATGGCGTTCTGGTGGTAGCGCAGTTCCTCGCCGAGCGCGGCGTCGGAGACGACGAGCGCGCCGCCCACCACGTCGGAGTGGCCGCCGATGTACTTGGTGGTGGAGTGCACCACCACGTCCGCGCCGTGGGCGATGGGCTGCTGCAGGTACGGCGAGGCGAACGTGTTGTCGACGACGAGCAGAGCGTCGGCGTCGTGTGCCACGCCCGCCATGGCGGCGATGTCGGCGATGCCGAGAAGCGGGTTGGTGGGCGTCTCCACCCAGACCATCTTCGTCCGGCCCTGCCGCACGGCAGCACGGACGGCGGCCGGGTCGGAGACCTTGGCCGGGGTGAACTCGATCCCCCACCGCTGGGCGACACGGGCGAAGAGCCGATAGGTCCCGCCGTACGCGTCGTCGGGGATGACCACGTGGTCACCCGGCTGGCAGACGGCCCGCAGCAGGGTGTCCTCGGCAGCCAGGCCGCTGGCGAAGGCCAGCCCGACCGGGCCGCCTTCCAGCGCGGCCAGGCACTCCTGGAGAGCGTCGCGGGTCGGGTTGCCGGACCGGCTGTACTCGTAGCCGAGCCGGGGCGCGCCGACGGCGTCCTGGGCGTAGGTGCTGGTCTGGTAGATCGGAGGTATCACCGCGCCGGTGCGGGCCTCGGGGTCCTGACCGGCGTGTATGGCGAGCGTCTCGAAGCCGTGGTTCATCCTGTGAGGCTAGTTCTTCGTCTCGATGGCTGGAACGGAACCCGTCCGCCCGCGCCGTTCGCGCCGGGCGCGCGGGGCCGGACCCGGTGGCCCGGCCCCGCGCGTCGGCAGTGCTGGGGCCGGTCAGGCGGCCGGAACGGGCAGGACGTGCAGGGCGACCGGGCGGGCGCCGGTCCAGTCGTAGGAGGCCGCGTAGACCCGGGCACCGTTGGGCGACCAGGCCAGCGCGCCGGGGCTCAGCTCGTCGTTGCCCAACTCGAAGCGGGCCAGCTCGGTGCCGTCGGGCCGGAAGACGAACACGTCGGGGTCGTAGGAGGCGTCCGCGCCGGCGGCGACCTTGGTGCCGTCGCGGGAGAGCTCGACGGCGTTCGGGTACGGGCCGGTCGGATAGGTCGCGGACGGGGTGGTGATGTCGGCGAACGGGAACGCCTGCACCGAGTACGGGGAGCCGGCGGCGGTGTAGAGCGTGGTACCGGTCGGGTCGAGCGCGACGTCGCGCAGGTTGCTGCCGACCACCGTCCACTCGTTGGTCCTGGGCGCGCTCAGGACGCCTCCGGTGCCGATGTCGTACGCGTACACCGAGGCGGGGCTCAACGACGGCTGCCCGGCAAGCAGCACCGCCCGGTTCTGGCTGGCCGCGGTGAGCAGCGGGGCGTCGTAGAAGTCCTGGCTGGTGGCCATCCCCGTGGTGACGCGGGCGGGTTGGCGGCCCAGGTCGATTCGGCCGATGTTGCCGCCCCACTGGTCGCAGCCGTAGCCGAACCACAGGTACCGCCCGGTCAGCGCCAGCGACGACGGGCACTCGCCCGCCCCGGTGTCGTACCGTGCCGACTCGACGAGCGAGCCGGTGTCGAAGGCGGCGATGGCGTTCGCGGTGGGCAGCGCCACGTAGAGGGTCTGCCGGTCGGCGCTGAGCAGCAGGTCGGAGGGGCCGGGCAGGCCGGACAGGGTGCCGACCACCGCGCCCGTGGCGCTGGCCACCACGATGTCGGTCGACGACCGGCCACCGCTGACGAAGACCCGGTCACCGGCCGACACCACGTCGGCCACCGTGGCCAGCGGCAGCGGGGTGGCGGTCTGCGCGGGTGCCGCCTGGGCGGGAGTCGGGAGCGCCGCGGTGAGCAGCCCCGCGGTCAACGCCGCCAGCGCCGCCCGGGTCGTACCTTTTCTGATGTGCAAGGTGTTGTCCTTCCCCGTGTGAATTGAGCCGAGTGAATGAATAGCACAGTCGATGCCTGCACGGGGTTGTCGGGTCCGGCGGTGCCGCCGGCATAGCCTGGACCCATGAGCGGGTGCGTGTTCTGCGGGATCGTGGCGGGCGAGGTTGCGGCGTTCCGGGTCGCCGACGAGCCGGACGGGGTGGCGTTCCTGGACACCCGTCCCGTCTTCGCCGGGCATGTGCTCGTGGTGCCCCGGGTCCACCTCGTGACCCTGGGCGAGTTGCCGGCGGACCTGCTGCCCGGCTACTTCGCGCTGGTACGGCGGCTGGCGGTGGCGGTGGAGACGGGTCTGGGGGCAGGTGGGACGTTCGTGGCGATGAACAACAAGGTGTCCCAGTCCGTCCCGCACCTGCACACACACGTCGTGCCCCGGACCAAGGGCGACGGGCTGCGAGGCTTCTTCTGGCCGCGCACCCGCTACCAGGACGACACCGAGGCCCAGACCTACGCCGACCGGATCGCCGCAGCCCTCTGAGGAGCCCGACCCGCCGACCGGCCGGGTGGGGGCCTGAGTCACAGTGGCGCGGGTAAGGAAGGAAGACCCACCGGTGTTACACGCTGGGAGAGGTACGAGAGGAGTCCCACCGTGTTCCTGCGCCGTATGAACGCCGAGATGATTTCGCCCGAGCAGGCCCTGCCGGGCCGCCCGATCGCCATGCCGGTCGCCGACCGGCACGAGGTGCTGGGTACGCCGCTCAAGGGCCCGTTCCCCGAGGGCCTCCAGGTCGCCGTCTTCGGCATGGGCTGTTTCTGGGGCGCCGAGCGGCTGTTCTGGACGCTGCCCGGCGTGTTCACCACCTCCGCCGGCTACGCGGGCGGCTACACAAAGAACCCGACGTACGAGGAGACGTGTTCCGGCCGGACCGGGCACGCCGAGGTCGTCCAGGTGGTGTACGACCCCAGCAAGATCACGTACGAGGACCTGCTGAAGGTCTTCTGGGAGAACCACGACCCGACCCAGGGCATGCGCCAGGGCAACGACGTGGGCAGCCAGTACCGGTCGGCGATCTACACCACCACCGACGAGCAGCGCGCCATCGCGGAGTCGTCCCGTGACGCCTTCCAGCCGATCGTGACCCGCGCCGGCAAGGGTGAGATCACCACCGAGATCGCCCCGCTCGGCAGCTACTTCTTCGCCGAGGACTACCACCAGCAGTACCTCGCACCGACGAAGAACCCGAACGGCTACTGCAACCACGGCCCGAACGGCCTGAGCTGCCCGGTCGGCGTGGCCCGTACCGCCGGCTGACCCGCCACCACCCGCACGAGCGCGATGCCCGGCTGCCGACAAGGTGGCCGGGCATTCCCGTCTGACCGTGTGATCGAAATCCGTTGCCGAGCCCGGCGGGGCTAGATAGCGTGCAGGTACACGTGAAGGGAGGTGGTCCAGACTTGTATAGCAATCGGACTCGTGAGGTGGCTGTCCGCTAGCCGCTGTCCTCGACAGTGATCGGTTCGCCGACAGGCGGGCATCAGCACCATCGTCGAGACCGTGTGGCAGCGGTGCGGCGAATCCACGACAGCCACCCGACCCCCGGGGTGCCGGCATAGTCCAGCCGGCCCGTGCGCGAGCACGGAGCACCCCGGGGGTCGCTTCATATCCGAAAGGGCCCCGGCGATGTCGATGCGCGAGCTGGTGGTCCTCGGCACGGCCAGCCAGACCCCGACCCGCCAGCGCAACCACAACGGGTACGTGCTGCGCTGGGACGACGAGGTGATCCTCTTCGACCCGGGCGAGGGCAGTCAGCGCCAACTGCTGCACACCACCGTCACCGCCACCGACCTGACCCGAATCTGCGTCACGCACTTCCACGGCGACCACTGCCTGGGCCTGCCCGGCACCATCCAGCGGCTCTCCCTCGACCGGGTGGCGCAGCCGGTCGCCGTGCACTTCCCGGCGGGCGGCGCCGAATACTTCGCCCGGCTACGACACGCCACCTCCTTCCACGAGACCGCCGAGCTGGCCGTCACGCCCATCGAGACCGACGGTCAGCGGATCGCCCTGCGCTGCGGCACGCTGGAGGCCCGCCGGCTGCGGCACTCGATCGAGACGTACGGCTATCGGCTGGTCGAGCCCGACGGGCACCGGATGCTGCCGGAGAAGCTGGCCGCGTACGACATCGCTGGTCCGGCCGTCGGTGAGCTGATCCGCGTCGGGCACCTGGACGTCGACGGACGCCGCGTCAGCCGCGACGAGGTGAGCGTGCCCCGGCCGGGACAGCGGTTCGCTTTTGTGATGGACACCGGCCTCTGCGACGGGGTGTACGCCCTCGCCGAGCACGCCGACCTGCTGGTCATCGAGTCGACATTCCTGGAGTCGGAGGCCGCGCTCGCCGCCGAGGTCGGCCACCTGACCGCGGCGCAGGCCGCGAAGGTGGCCACCGAGTCCGGGGTACGCAGGCTGGTGCTCACGCACTTCTCACAGCGCTACTCCGACCCGCGCCGGTTCCACGACGAGGCGCGGGCGCACTTCGACGGGGATCTGATCATCGCCGAGGATCTGACCACCGTGCAGGTGCCACCGCGCCGGGTAGCCTCGGCGGAGTGACCGTCACGCTCCGTCCCGCGACCGGTGATGACCTGATGGGGGTGGGCGTCCTGCACCAGCGCTCCCGGGTCGCCGCGTACTCCTCGTTCGTCCCGGCCGAGGCGCTTGCCGAACCGACAGGTGAGGCGATGGGCGCGTACTGGACCGAGCGGTGGAGATGGGAGCGGGACACCCACCGACTGACCGTCGCGGAGCGTGCCGGGGCGCTTGTGGGGTTCAGCTACCTGGGCCCGGACGACGAGGACGACCCGGCGACGGGGCTGCTCAACGCCATCCACCTCGACCCGGCCGAGCAGGGCCGGGGCGTGGGCCGGGCGCTGATGGTGGACGCCCTGGACGCCATGCGGGCGCGGGGCTGGCAGCGGGCAGTGCTCTGGGTGCTGCGCGACAACGCACACGCCCGCGCGTTCTACGAGCGCGGCGGGTGGGTGCCGACGGGCGCGCAGCGCGAGGAGTACATCGGCATCGCCCCCACGCCGCAGCTCCGCTACGCCCGCCGCCTGTGACGTGTAAGGAAGGGCACCTTATTAACGCCTCCGGTTGTACAGGGGGCCCTTATTATCACGAGCGTCGCCGCCAGATGCTTGGCGCTGCTGCCGACTCCCGGCCGCCGAAGGACTGCGGCCGGGAGCGCGTTTGTTAATAGGGGGCCCGTGCTCTACACGAGGCGTTAATAAGGTGCCCTTCCTTGCGACCTAGTGGGCGCCCAGGTGGGCCAGGAGATCCTGGCGGGTGAGTACGCCCTTGGGCTTGCCGTCGACGAGGACCAGCGCGGCGTCGGACTTCTCCAGCAGGCCGACTGCCTCGCTCACCGGCTGACCGCCACCGATCATCGGCAGCGGGTCGCCCATGTGCCGCTCGATGGTGTCGTGCAGGTGGGCCTGGCCGGTGAACAGCGCGTCGAGCAGGTCACGCTCGGCGATCGAGCCGGCCACCTCACCGGTCACCACCGGCGGCTCGGCCTTGAGCACCGGCAACTGCGAGACGCCGTACTCGCGCATGTAGTCGATCGCGTCGCGGACCGTCTCGGTCGGGTGGACGTGCACCAGCTCGGGCAGCCCGCCCGGCTTGCTGGCCAGCGCGTCGGCCACCGTGGGCTCGGCACCGGAGTTGTCGAGGAAGCCGTACCGGGCCATCCACGAGTCGTTGAAGATCTTCGAGAGGTAGCCGCGGCCGCCGTCGGGCAGCAGCACAACCACCACGTCGTCCGGGCCGGCCTTGCGGGCCACCTCCAGCGCGGCGACCACTGCCATCCCGCAGGAACCGCCGACCAGCAGCCCTTCCTCGCGGGCCAGCCGCCGGGTCATCTCGAAGGACGCCTTGTCGGAGACCTCGACGATCTCGTCAGCCACACCCCGGTCGTACGTCTCCGGCCAGAAGTCCTCGCCGACGCCCTCCACGAGGTACGGCCGGCCGGTGCCGCCGGAGTAGACCGAACCCTCCGGGTCGGCCCCGATGACCTTCACCCGGCCGTCGGAAGCCTCCTTGAGGTACCTGCCGATGCCGGAGATCGTGCCGCCGGTGCCCACCCCGGTCACGAAGTGGGTGAGCCCGCCCTCGGTCTGCTTCCACAGCTCCGGGCCGGTGGTCTCGTAGTGCGAGCGCGGGTTCGCCGGGTTGCTGTACTGGTCGGGCTTCCAGGCGCCGGGGATCTCCCGGGTCAGCCGGTCGGAGACGTTGTAGTAGGAACGCGGGTCCTCCGGAGCGACAGCCGTCGGGCAGACCACCACCTCGGCCCCGTACGCCCGCAGCACGTCCTGCTTGTCCTGGCTGACCTTGTCGGGGCAGACGAAGACGCACTTGTAGCCCTTGAGCTGGGCTACCAGGGCCAGCCCGACGCCGGTGTTGCCGCTGGTGGGCTCGACGATGGTGCCGCCGGGCTTGAGCAGGCCCGCCGCTTCGGCGTCCTCCACCATCCGCAGGGCGATCCGGTCCTTCACCGAGCCACCCGGGTTGACGTACTCGACCTTGGCGAGCACTGTGGCCTGGATGCCCTCGGTGACGTTACGCAGGCGTACCAGCGGGGTGTTGCCGATCATGTCGACGACATTGTCGTAGTACTGCACGGTGTGCCCTTCGTTGCGGCGCCGGCGACGGCTGCTCGGCAGACGGATCCTCGACGCCCAGGGTACGTGCTGTCAGGGCACCAACCCGCCGGGGATGACGGAGCTGCGTCGGGCCTCCCACTCCAGGAAACGCTCGGTCTCGGCGAGCACGCTGCCGGCCAGCCAGGTGACCATTACCGCGTCGTCGGCCAGCCCGAAGATCGCCAGCGGGATCTCCGGCAACAGGTCGAAGGGCGAGACGATGTACGCCGTCGCCGCGGTCATCAGGGCCAGCCGGAGGCCGCCGTCGTATTCACCACGGGTGGTGGCCCGGATCATCCGGGGCAGCGCCGCCAGCCTGGTCCCCAGCGACGGCCCGCCGCGCGCCCCCGCCGTCAGTGCCCGGGCCAGGGCCGCGAACGCCGCGCTGCGCTTCAGTGTCTTACCCATCGTTGCGCTCCTCTCCGCCGGATCAGCGTGGCGGGTCGACGCAAGTGTGGCCGGCCTGCACCCGGACAGATACCCCGTCGCGTCGGGTTCCAGGCATCCACGAGGCGTGACGACGACAGCGGCGTGTCGGTCCGGCGCGATAATGTCGCTGTATGGGGGTGGCTGGTTCTGTCGTACCCGTTGTTCCGCGCTGGCGACACGCCTTGCGGATCGCCCGCCTGGCAGCCATCGGGACGGGCGCGACCGCGGCGGCCGTGGTGGCGACCGGCGGGGTGCTGCTCGGCCAGGCCCGGCAGGCCCGACGCACCATCCCGATGGCCGAGGCCCCACCGCCACGCTGCGACGGGGTGTACGGCGCGAAGTTCCCCGGCCCGACGCTCACGATGGTCGTGCTCGGTGACTCGTCGGCTGCCGGTTACGGGGTGCACCGCCGCCGCGAGACGCCCGGCGCGTTGCTGGCCACCGGCCTGTCCCGGCGCCTGCACCGGCCGGTCCTGCTGCGCCGCTTCGCTGTGGTCGGTGCCATCTCCTCGGCGTTGCGGCACCAGGTGGAGGCGGCCCTGGAGTGCGAGCCCGACATCGCGGTCATCCTGATCGGCGGCAACGACATCACCAACCGCACGCCGCGCGGGCTGGCAGTGCGCTATCTGGTCGAGGCGGTCCGGACGCTTCGCGACGCGGGTTGCGAGGTGGTCGTGGGCACCTGCCCCGACCTGGGCGCGATCCGGCCGATCCAACCGCCGCTGCGCTGGCTGGCCCACCGGTGGAGCCGCCAGCTCGCCGCCGCCCAGACGGTCGCCGTTGTCGAGGCGGGCGGCTGGACGGTGTCCCTGGGCGACCTGTTGGGTCCACGGTTCAATGCCGAACCGCACCGGATGTTCGCCTGGGACCGGTTCCACCCGTCCGCTGAGGGGTACGCGGTCGCTGCGGCCGCCCTGCTGCCGACGATGCTCTCCGCGCTCGGCGCCGGGCAGGAACGACGGGCCACTGCGGCGCGGGGTGAGGGCGTACGGTCGCTGCCAAAGGCTGCGCAGGAGGCGGCCCGGCACGCCGGCACCGAGGTCAGTGGCACCCAGGTCCACGGCCACGACCGGGGGCCGGCCGGTCGGTGGGCGCAGCTGCGCCGGCGGGCGTTCTTCGGTGTCAACGCGGTGCCGCAGGGCGGTGCAACGTCGGACACTTCGACGGTGGAGGGACTGGCATGAACCAGCGCAGCGAGCGGCACGTGACCGACGGCCTCACTGGCCGACTGGGTCGGGCGGCGGCGCTGTCGCTGCTCGCCGGCACCGTGGGCGGTGCGGCAGTCCTCGCCGGTGAGGCGTTCGTCGCGCGACACCGGCGGTACGCCGAGCCGGAGCTGGGGCTGGCGCTGCGCGCCACGATCGGCCGGGCCGGCGGGACGCCGCTGCGGCTGGTGCTGCTCGGCGACTCGTCGGCGCTGGGCGTGGGCGTCGACAGGCTCGACGACACCATCGGCGGGCAGTTGGCAAACCTGCTCGCCGAGGGCCCGACCGGCCGTCGGGTGCACCTGTCGAGCGTCGGTGTCTCCGGGTCCCGTTCGACCGATCTGGCGACGCAGGTGGCCCGGGCCCTGCTGGGCGAGCGTCCCGACGTGGCACTGATCCTGATCGGCGCCAACGACGCCACAGGCATGCGTCGGCCCGCTGACGCGTCGGCGTATCTGGGCGCGGCGGTGCACCGGCTGCGGGAGGCGCGGGTCGAGGTGGTGGTGGGCACCTGCCCCGACCTGGGTGCCGTACGCGCCATCGCGCCCCCGCTGCGGCAGTTGGTGGGCTGGGCCGGCCGGCGGATGGCCCGCGCGCAGACCACGGCCGTGCTGGAGGCCGGTGGCACTGTTGTCGACCTGGCCACCGAGACCGGTCCGGTGTTCCGGGCGGACGCGGGCACGCTCTGCCACGACGGCTTCCACCCGTCCGCCGACGGTTACCGGGTGTGGGCGCACGCCCTGTTGCCGGCGATCACGGCGGCGGCGGCGGTCGCCTCCCGACGCTAGATCAGCCCCGCTGAGGGTGACATTTCCCGCCGTGTCTGCTTCTTCCGCGTGATGTTACCGGCGGGTTAACGTTGGTCCATGCCGATTGAGTCGTCCCGCGACGCCGTCATCGTCGCTACCGCCCGCTCCCCCATTGGCCGGGCGCACAAGGGGTCCCTGCGCGATGTCCGCTCCGACGACCTCGCCGCGACAATCGTCCAGGCCGCCCTGGACAAGGTTCCCCAGCTCGACCCGACCACCATCGACGACATCTACCTCGGGTGCGGCCTGCCCGGCGGTGAGCAGGGCTTCAACATGGCCCGTGTGGTGGCCACGCTGCTCGGGCTCGACACCGTTCCCGGTGCCACGCTGACCCGCTACTGCGCGTCCTCGCTCCAGACCACCCGGATGGCCCTGCACGCTATCCGCGCCGGCGAGGGCGACGTGTTCGTCTCCGCAGGCGTCGAGATGGTCTCCCGGTACGCCCGGGGCAGCTCCGACGGTCTGCCGCCAGAGGCTCAGGCGCTGGTCGGCGGTGGCTGGGAGAACCCGCGTTTCGCCGAGGCCGCCGAGCGCTCGAAGCGCCGCGCGCAGGGTGGCGCCGAGGTGTGGACCGACCCCCGCGAGTCCGGCGACCTGCCGGACATCTACCTGACCATGGGGCAGACCGCCGAGAACCTGGCCCAGGTGTACGACGTGAGCCGCGCCGACATGGACGAGTTCGGCGTACGCAGCCAGAACCTCGCCGAGAAGGCCATCGCCGACGGCTTCTGGGCCCGGGAGATCACCCCGGTCACCACTCCGGACGGCACCGTGGTGAGCACCGACGACGGCCCTCGGGCGGGCGTCACCCTGGACGCGGTGTCCGGGCTGAAGCCGGTGTTCCGTCCCGACGGCCGGATCACCGCCGGCAACTGCTGCCCCCTGAACGACGGTGCGGCAGCAGTTGTGGTGATGAGCGCCCAGCGGGCCGAGGAACTCGGGCTGACGCCACTGGCCCGGATCGTCTCGACAGGCGTCACCGCCCTGTCGCCGGAGATCATGGGTCTCGGCCCGGTCGAGGCGTCCCGGCAGGCGCTCAAGCGGGCCGGCATGACGATCGACGACGTCGACCTCGTGGAGATCAACGAGGCGTTCGCCGCCCAGGTCATCCCGTCGTACCGGCAGCTCGGCATCCCGGAGGAGAAGCTGAACGTGATGGGCGGCGCGATCGCCGTGGGCCACCCGTTCGGCATGACCGGCGCCCGGATCACCGGCACCCTGCTCAACGCGCTGGAGTGGCACGACAAGACCATCGGCCTGGAGACGATGTGCGTCGGCGGCGGCCAGGGCATGGCAATGGTCCTCGAACGGCTGAACTGACCTCAGAGCGCGCTGCGGGTCGCCGTCACTTCGGCGGCGGCCCGCGCCAGCGTTCCGGCGTCGGCTCCGGCGGCCAGCAGGTCCGCTGTCACCACCCGCACCTGGTCGGGCAGCGCCAGGTCGTTGTCCAGCCGAGGGACGGTGCGGCGGGGTCCGCCCTCGGCGTCGGCGGCAAGGTTGGCGATCTCCTGCACCAGGCGGTGGACCAGGTCGGCGCGGGACATGTTGCCGGTCGTTGCGGCCGCCGCCCAACGAGGCTGCTGCCAGTGCCCGATCTGACCGACAAGCAGTCGTACGGCCTGCTCCAACTCCACTGCGCTCATCGCCGCCGAGTCTACGGCCGGCGTCGGCCCCGCCACCCCGGCCCGGTCAACGGCGCAGGTAGCTGAGCAGCCGCAGCAACTGCCAGTAGAGGAAGACCAGGCCGGTGAGCAGGCCGAAAGCGCTCAGCCACGCGTACCGGCGGGGTCGACCGTCGCGCACCGAACGCTCGACGAGGTCGAAGTCGAGGATGAAGCTGAACGCGCCCGCGATGATCGCCACCACCGAGAAGGCGTACGGCAGCCAGCCGACCTCGCCGCTGACGCTGTAGACAGCCAACCCCTGCCGTCCAGAGATCAGGTACGACACCAGGTTGACCACGCTGAGCACCGCGATGCCGAGCAGCGTGCCGATCACCAGGCGGGCCAGTCGGGGCGTCGCCCGGATCACCCGGGCCCGGTACAACGCCGCCATACCGAAGAAGACGCCGAACGTGCCGGCCACCGCCTGCACCACGATGCCCGGATAGACCTGCTCGAACGTCCTGCTGGCCACCCCCAGCAGCAGCCCCTGCAGCAGCGCGTAGCCGGCGATCGGCACCGGGTTGGTGATCGCCCGCAACGAGATGACCAGGACCAGGGCGATCGAGGCCAGCGCGCTGCCTGCCAGCGCCGCGCCCAGCCAGGCCGCCTCCGGCACCACCACCCAGGACACGGCCGCGGCCACGCCGGTGAGCAGGAGCAACCCGACGGTACGGACCACGACGTCGTCGACGGTCATCGGCTCGACATCCTGGGAGCCGAGCACCCGGCTCTCCAACCGGCCGGTCTCGTCCAGCCGGTTGAGCACCGGATTGTTGCTGCGCACCGTCGCCTCCCTCACCCGCGTACCCCTCGCAGTCACTCTGCCTCGGGCGGCCCGGCGGCGACGGCGAAACGGCGCGGACGACGGCGCCCGCCCCCACGGAAGCGGAGGCGGGCGCCGATCGGCAGAGCGGACGAGGTCAGTCGTCGCCCTGGAAGTAGCTCAGCAGGCGCAGGATCTCGATGTAGAGCCAGACCAGGCTGACCAGGATGCCGAACGCGGCCACCCAGGAGTAGCGCTGGGGCAGGCCCATCCGGACGCCGTCCTCGACCTCCTTGAAGCTGAGCACGAAGCTCAGCGAGGCGACCACGATGCAGACCAGGCTGAAGCCGATGGCAAGCGGGCTGCCGTCCCGCAGGCCGGTGTTGACGCCGAACAGCGCCAGCACCAGGTTGATCATCATGACGGCGAAGAGGCCGACCATGACCGCGATCATGCCCTTGACGAAGGCCGGGGTGGCCCTGATGACCTTCGCCCGGTAGAGCATCGCCATCAGGAAGAAGATGCCGAAGCTGGCCACCGCCGCCTGGAGCACGATGCCGTCGTAGCGCGTCTCGAACGCCTTGCTGACCATGCCGACGAAGACGCCCTCGACGACCGCGTACGCGATGACGAGCGCCGGGTTGGCCATCCGGGAGAAAGAGATGATCAAACCGAGGGCCAGGCCGACAACTGCCGCGCCGATCCAGGCGACCCCGACCAGCGAGTCGGGCACGAGAACCCAGGCGGCCGCGGCGGTGATGCCGAGGATGCCGAGCAGGGCGACCGTCTTGACGACGACGTCGTCGACGGTCATGGGGGCCACGGTGGGCGGTGCGACCGGGTAACCGGCCTGGGACGGGTACTGCTGGGGAATGCCGGGCTGTCCGTACGGCCCGGCCGGGGCGTACCCGGCGGCGCGCTCCCGCTCGGCCGCTTGGCCGAGCCGGGCGAGCACCGGGTTCGAGGTCTTCACTGTCTGGCCTCCCTCAGGGGGTCGTTTGCACGTGAACGTGCCCTCCAAGAGTAAACTGCCCGACCCACTCCTGGTGATCACGGATGGGAATGCGGGCCGGTCGCGGTTGGTGCCCGGGGCGGGGGTCGAACCCGCACGCCTTGCGGCAGCCGCTTTTAAGGCGGCCGTGTCTGCCTTTCCACCACCCGGGCGGGTGGCACCGGCGCGTCGACACGCGCGAGTGCAATGTCACCGTAGCCGGTCGTCGACAACCCGGCGTACCCCGACGGGCGTGCCACATTAGGGTCGATTCCGTGAGCAGCGCAGCCCCCACGGCCCCCGACGCCGCCCCTGACCAGGCCGTCCGCCTCGCCGATCAGGTCAACCGCCGAACCCGGGCCGTCCGGCTGCTGGCTGCCGTCCGCCGCCACCGGGCAGATCTGCTCGTCGCACTGCTCTGGGTCGTGCTGGCCGGCTGGTTGACCCACGGGCTGTGGCCCGACCCGGGCGGCCGGACGCTGGCGCTCAACCCGGAGGACCAGGCCCTCTACGAGTGGTTCCTGGCCGTCGACGCGAGAGCGCTGCTCGGCGACTTCAGCCTGCTCACCGACAGGCTCAACGCGCCCGACGGCGTCAACCTGATGGCCAACACCACTGTCATCGCGCTCGGCATCGTCTGCGCGCCGATCACCCTCCTGCTCGGCGCGCCGGTCACCTTCGCGCTGCTCGCCGCCGCCAACCTGGCCGGCACGGCACTCGCCTGGTACCTGCTGTTCCACCGGACGATGCGTACCCGTCGGCTGGCCGCCGCGCTGGGCGGAGGGCTCTGCGGCTTCGGGCCGGGAATGGTGTCGCAGACGAACAGCCACCTGCACATGACCGCGCAGTGGCTGGTGCCGGTGATCGTCTGGCTGGTGGTCCGCCTGCTGCGGGCCTCCGACCCGGGTCGTACCCCGGCCGGGTCCACGCGTGCTCTGCCCAGCGGGCCGGACCGGCGACGGATGATCAGCTCAGCCGTCGGGCTGGCCGCTGCGGTCACCGCGCAGGTCTTCATCGGTGAGGAGGTGCTCTTCCTGGCCGCCGTCACCCTGCTGGTGATGGCGATCAGCTACGCCGTGGCGGACCGCGACCTTGCCCGTCGTGCGCTGCCCGGCTTCGCCGGAGGCCTGGCGATCGCCGCCGGCCTGGCGCTGATGGTGCTCGGATACCCGCTGTGGTTCCAGTTCGCCGGGCCGCAGGGCGTCGCCGACGGCATGTTCAGCCCCTCCTACTTCTCGGCCGACCTGAGCAGCTGGTGGGCGATCTCCCCGCTGTCGATCGCCGGCAGCGACCAGGCGTCCCGGCTGACCACCGGCCCCGCCGAGTACAACACCTTCCTCGGCTGGCCCCTGCTGCTCGTCACCGCGGCCTGCGCGATCTGGACCGGCCGGCGCCGGCTGGTCTTCACCTGTGTCGTGGCCGGGCTGGTGATGGGCGCGCTCTCGCTCGGCCCGGAGGTGGTGCTCGGCGGCATCCGCACCGCCGTGCCCGGCCCGTACGCCCTGCTGGCCGGGCTGCCGGTGGTGGACGGCGCGCTGCCGATGCGATTCGGCCTGGCGCTGCTCCCGATCGTGGCGACGCTGCTGGTGCTGGCTGTCGACAGGGCCCTGCGCAGCACCGGCCGCGCACGACGACTCGTGCCACTGGCGGTCGCCGCCGCGCTGCTGCCAATCTTTCCGACCCCGCTGCCGACAGCGGCACGGCCCGAGGTGCCCGAGTTCATCACCGGCGGGCACTGGAAGCAGTGCGTACGCCCCGGCGGCGTGCTCGTTCCGGTGCCGCTGCCCACACCCAAGGAACCCTGGCCCATGCGCTGGGCGGTCGCCGCGAACGCCGGGTTCGGCATGCCCGAGGGCTTCTTCATCGGCCCGTACGGGAGGGGCGGCACCGCAGCCATGGGCACCTTCAAGCAGCCCACCTCGGCCCTGCTTGCCGACGTCGCCCGGCGCGGTGACCTGCCGGCCATCGGCGACGAACAGCGCCGGCAGGCAGCCCGGGACGCGGACTTCTGGGGTGCCTCCTGCGTGGCGCTGGCCGACGACGCTCCCCACGCCGACAGCCTGCGCGCAACCCTGGAGCAGCTCTACGGCCCCGCCAACCGGATAGCCGACGCGTGGACCTGGCGGGTCTGACGCCGCCGCGCTCAGCCGATCTCAGGCAGGCGTCAAGAAGGGGCCCCTCCTATATCGAAAACGATAAGAAGGGGCCCTTCCTTTCGGCTGGGTCAGACGCGGGGTGCGCCTACCGGCGCGGACGCCTCGACGAACTCCTCGCGCGGATCGTGCAGCTGGCCCAGGGCGACAACCTCACGCTTGAGGAAGAACGCCAGCGACCAGTCCACCACGACCCGGACCTTGCGGTTGAACGACGGGATACGGCTCATGTGGTACGTCCGGTGCATGAACCACGCCGGCCAGCCGGTCATCTTGATGCCGTACACCTGGGCGACGCCCTTGTGCAGGCCGAGGCTGGCCACGCTGCCCGCGTGCTTGTGCTTGTAGTCGACCGGCTCGCGACCCCGCACCACCGCGACGATGTTGTCGGCCATCCGGGCCGCCTGACGCACCGCGTGCTGGGCGCTCGGCGAGCAGAAGTTGCCGGGCTCCTTCGTCAGGTCCGGAACGGCGGCGCAGTCGCCGGCGCTCCACGCACCCTCGACCACCCGGTCGCCGTCGACGACCTGGAGCGTGGGCAGGCAGGTCACCCGCCGCCGCTCGTCGCGCGGGAAGTCGGTCGCGTCAAGCATCGGCGACGGCTTCACACCGGCGGTCCAGACGATCGTGTCGGAGCGGAAGCTGTCACCGTCGGAGAGCTTCACCACCCCGTCGACGCAGGACTCCAGTCGGGTGTCCAGCCGGATGTCCATGTTCCGCTTGAGCAGCTGCTGCACCGTGTACGCGCCCATGTCACGGTCGACCTCGGGCAGCACCCGCTGGGTGGCCTCGACGAGCACCCAGCGCATGTCCTCCGGCTTCAGCTCCGGGTAGTAGCGCAACGCGTCCCGGGCCATGTCCTCCATCTCGGCGAGCGCCTCGATGCCGGCGTACCCACCGCCGACGAACGTGAAGGTCAGGGCCGACTGACGAACCTCCGGGTCCGGGGTGACAGCCGCCACGTCCAGCCGGTCCAGCACGTGGTTGCGGAGGTAGATCGCCTCACCGATGGTCTTGAACCCGATGCCGTGCTCGTGCAGGCCGGGAATCGGCAGCGTCCGCGACACCGAACCCGGCGCCACGATCACGTGGTCGTACGCGATCTCCCGGGCCGGGCCCACGATCGGCTGGACGATCGCCACCTTGCGGTCGTGCTCGACACGGGTGACGGTGCCGGCCACCACGGTGCACCGGCGCAACTCGCGTCGCAAAGGCACCACGGCATGCCGCGGGGAGATGTTGCCCGCCGCCGCCTCCGGCAGGAACGGCTGGTAGGTCATGTGGGGCTGAGGGTCCACCACAATGACCTCAGCCTCACGGGAGCTGAGCTTCTTCGACAGTCGCAGGGCCGCGTAGAGACCGACGTGCCCAGCGCCCACCACAAGGATCCGCTTCGGATTCACGTCATCTATCTTTCCCCGGCCAGCTCAGGTAATCCCGCTCGCGCCCCCCTTCTGTGACGGAGCACAAGCCATGTGACCTGCCTAACCCATCTATTTACGCCGCAGCAGCCAACCCAGCAGCCCGACCAGACCCACCGCCACCAGCAGCCCCAACACCGTCACCCACTGATGGCCGGTCTCGCCACCCAGCCCTGCCACCCGCAACAGCAGCACCGCCAGCACGGCAGTACCCAGCAGCACCGCCCCGGCCCGCAGCAACCATCGACTGATCAGGTCAGGATCCACCACCCCGTCGTACGGCAGCAGCGCCGCCAACGCACACAGCGAATGCGACAGGTAGAGCAACGCGGCGACGGCGAGCAGCCGCCACAGCTGGACCGGGCGGCCGTACCCGTCGGTGGCGAGCAACCAGCCACCGACCATGACGAGGGCCGCGAAGGTCGGCCACGGTCGACGCGGACCCACCGCCGGCAGCAACGCGGCCACCGCCAGGAACAGCAACGGCCGACCGCTCAACACCTCGGCGGGAAACGCCAACGCCAACCCGGCCAGCACGGTGGCGAAGATCCCCGCCCGGACCAGGAGCGGAACGGCGCTGACCCGGCCTGCGGCCTGCTGCACCGCCCGAACCCGCCCGGTGACCGCCTCGATCATCCGCACCCACCCCCAACCGCACTGCTCACGCTCACCGGGAACCGACCCGAGGGGCCGTCGCGAGCCGCGCCACGTCCCGCAGCACCTGGTCCAGGCTGCCGGCGCCGGCCCAGCGCACGACGGGCACGCCGTGCTCCCGAAGCTGCCCGATCATGGTCTCCCGATCCAGCCGCCACAACCGGTACGCCACCTCGGCCCACCCCCGGTCCTTCGGCGGTGTCAGATCCGTCGGCAGCGTGTCGACTGCCACCACGAAGCGCCCGGAGCGGGCCAACCGCGCCAGCATCTGCGCCGACCGCTCCTCCAGCAGCGGGGTGAGGACCACCACCAGCGCGTCCGAGGAGAGCATCTGCGGACCGAAAACCAGGTCGTACGGCTCATGCTGGGAGGCTTCGGCGCGGACGTCGAGCAGCCACTCAAGGACTGTCAGGTACTGCCGGCGACCAGCGGCCGGACGCAGCCTGCGGGCTGCCGGCCCGTACTCCAACAGCGAGACCCGGTCACCCCGGTGCAGATAGTGCTCGGCGATCGCCGCGGTGGCCCGCACAGTGGTGTCCAGCACCGAGGCGGCACCGCCCACCCCGCCGGAACGGCCGGCCTCGGCGAGCACGTCGAGCAGCACCACCACCTCGGCGTCCCGGTCGGACAGGGTGGCCGCCACATGCAACTGCCGGGCGCGCAGCGAGACCCGCCAGTCGATGCGGCGCAGCCGGTCACCCGGGGCGAAGATCCGCACGCCGGCCAACTCACCGCCCTCACCGGGCCGGCGGGAGTGGTGCGCGCCGACCAGACCGGCGGCCCGGGGCATCGCCTCCACCGCGTCGAACGGCTCGGTACGCGGATAGACACGCACCTCGACCGGCTCGGTGATCACCGCCCGGGAGACCAGCAGCCCACCGGCCGCGGCGACCCGGGCACCCGCCGGACCGACCGGGTGCCGACCCCAGCGCAGTGCCCGACCGGCCAGCTCCAGATCGACCACGGCGGCGACCGGCACCGATGTCACGAACGGGCGGTCGACGGCGGAACGACCCGCACCGCCGGCCGGCTCACCACCGGTCGGCTCACCGGCCGACGGCGCAGCATCGGCGGGTACGGGCCCGGCGAAGCCCGCCCGGGTGATCCGCAGCCATGGCGAGACCCGGGACCGCACCACCATCAGGTCGTAGTCGACGGTGTCCGGGTTGCCGACGCTCACCGTCGCCGCCACCTCGCCACCCTCGACCAGCGGTCCGTCGTCGCCGGAGGTGATCCAGACCTGCGGCAACGCGGTGGGCCGACGACGCAGCGCGTACGCGGTGCCCAGCGCGAACGGCGCGGCCAGCACGATCAGGTCGATCCGCCCCAGCAGCACGCCCGCCACCAGCAGCAGCCCGGCGAGCAGCACCGCGCGGGCGAGCGCAGGGGTGGGTGCCCAGCCGGCCGTCGAGTCCGGCTCGGTGGATCGCGGCGCGGTCGGTCCGGTCATCAGTGCCGGAGCCCACCGGCGGCGTAGCTGGGCAGGGCGCCACTGGCCGGGGCGGGCGTCGCCTCCAACACCTCACCGACCACAAAGGCCGGATCGACACGACGCAACCACATCTCCGGCCGCAGGGTGATCCGGTGTGCGAGAGCGGGCGCCGCCACCTCCTTGACGTCCTCCGGCACCACATAGTCGCGGCCACCGAACACCGCGCGCACCCGGGCCAGCAGCAACAGCGCCAGCGAGCCACGCGGCGAGGCGCCGACAAGCACCGACGGGTGCTCCCGGGTGGCCGCCGTCAGGGACACGATGTAGCGGCCGATCGAATCCTCCACCACCACGTCCTCCAGGGCGGCCTGCATCGCCCGCAAGGTGCCCGCGTCGACAACCGGCTTGATGTCCGCCTCCTCACGGCGACGGCCCATCCGGCGACGCAGCACCTCCCACTCCTCCTCGTGCTCCGGATAGCCGAACGAGACCCGCAGCAGGAACCGGTCCAGTTGCGCCTCGGGCAGCGGATACGTGCCCTCGTACTCGATGGGGTTGGCGGTGGCCAGCACGTGGAACGGCTCGTCCAGCTTGTACGTGACGCCCTCCACCGAGACCTGCTTCTCCTGCATGGCCTCCAGCAGGGCGGACTGGGTCTTCGGTGGCGTCCGGTTGATCTCGTCGGCGAGGAGGAGGTTGGTGAAGACCGGCCCCGCCCGGAAGCTGAAGTCACCGGTGCGCTGGTCGTAGAGGAAGGAGCCGGTGACGTCGGCGGGAAGCAGGTCCGGGGTGAACTGGAGCCGGCGGAAGTCCAACCCGAGCGCCTGGGCGAACGACCGCGCGGTGAGCGTCTTACCCAAGCCCGGCAGATCCTCCAGGAGCACGTGCCCACCGGCCAGGATGCCGGCGAGGACCAGCTCCAACGAGTCCCGCTTGCCGACCACGACGGTGCCGACCGCGTCCAGGACCGCCCGGGCCAGGCGACCGACCTCGGCGGCGGGCATGCTGCGGTCCACGTCGTTCATCAGATCTTCTCCAGTTCGGCGACGATCACCGCGAGGTCGCGCGGCGACGGGGGGCGGCGGGGCGGGGTTTCCAGGAACGTCCACAGCCGGTCACCCAGTAGGGCACGGGCGCGGACCGGATCCGACTCGCGGGTCACGGCGTGCTTCAGGCGCAGCCGCTCGTCGGCCAACTCCCCGAGTCGGGGCAGGATCACCCCGCTGAAACGTTCGGGTCGTGTCGTGGACCAGTCCAGCGGCAGTTCCCAGCCGTTGATGGCGGCCCGCAGCGCATCCCGGGCACCCCAGTTCCAGGTGCCGTCGTCATAGCGGACGGCAGGCGTCCGGGACTTCCCCCCGGCTGGCGGCGCGAGAGCGGCGGCGACCCGACGCACCGCGAAAACCGCGAAAACCCCGGCGATCAGGATGACAAGCGAAACCTTCAGGCCTACCGCACGCAGACCGACGATCAGCACGACGACCACCGCCGCGTTGGCGGCCAGTGCGCGCAGGACACGCCCGGCCCGACCGCCCCGGCCCCGGTCGTCGCTGCGCGCCCGCTCCTCCTCGAAGGTGAGCAGGTCGTCGATGCTGGCGCTGCCACTCACGGTGACACCTCGGGAGCACCCATCGTCACTATCGCCAGCTCGCCGCGCAGCCGACGCAGCGCGGCGCGGGCCTGGTCACGGGTGCCCTCGTCGACGTCCCGGGTGGCGTACCGGGCCTCGCGGTAGACGTGTGCGAAGTCGGCCAGCACGTCGGCGCTGACGATTGCCGGAACCCCTGCCGACGGGTCGCCCCGCAACAGCCGGGTCACCAGGTCGGTAGGGGTGTCGCCGGGCTGGCGGGGAACACCGGCTGCTGCGGCGGCGTCCTCCAGGCGTACCCAGCAGGCGATGACCGCGACGCGCGGGTCGGTGTCCTGGTCGTCCAACTCGACAAGGCCCGCGTCGAGGGCGGCGACCACCTCGCGGGCGGTGCCCTCGGCCGTACGCCGGGGTCGTTGCGCCGGCAGCGCCCGGGTGGTGCGGCGCACCACCCCGCGGATCAGGATCCAGGTGAGATAGCCCAGCACGACGAGGATGGCCAGGCCGAGCAGGGCGAGCGCCGCTGTCGCGATCCACTGCGGGATGTGCGCCTGGGTGGCCTCACCGGCGTCCCTCGGCTCCACCGGGTACGACGGGGCCGGCTGCTCCGACGGGTACTCGGGCACCCAGGGAATGTTCTCGGCGGCCGGCGGGATCCGGTTGGCCCCGATCGACGAGTTCCCGGAGGCCAGGGCAGCCGCGGCGAGCAGGGCGGCGACCGCACCCACCGGCCACCACCGCCGGAACAGGCCGACCACCGGGCGCAGCACCCCCGGCTCGACGGTCGGGGACGGCGTGGGCGGTCGCGTTCCGTCAGTCATCGCCACCACCCCACGCGTATCTCAGTCCACTTCGGCCAACTGTTTGGCCCGGCCGAAGACGTCGTCCAGCATCCCCGGCGTCAGCCGCCCGGTGAAGGTGTTCTGCTGGCTCACGTGGTAACAGCCGAGCAATTCTGGTACGGCCACGCCGGACCAGTGTGCCCCATGCCCGAACGCCGGTCGCGGGCTGGGCGGGCGCTGGCCGTACACCTGGCGTAGCACCGGCCACCACGCGGCCCAGGCGAACGCGCCGAGCGCGACCACGACGCGCAGGGTGGGCTGGATGAGGGTGACCTCACGGTGCACCCAGGGCGCGCAGGTGTCCCGCTCGACCGGGGTGGGCTTGTTGTCCGGCGGCGCGCAACGGACTGCCGCGAAGATCCGGGTGGTCCGCAGGGCCAGCCCGTCGTCGGCGGCGACGCTCGTCGGTTGGTTGGCCAGGCCGGCGCGGTGCAGGGCGGCGAAGAGCACGTCGCCCGACCGGTCGCCGGTGAAGATCCGGCCGGTGCGGTTGCCGCCGTGCGCGGCCGGCGCCAGGCCGAGGATGCCGATCCGCGCGTCGGCGGGGCCGAACCCCGGAACCGGGCGGCCCCAGTATTCCTGGTCGCGGAAGGCGGCCCGGCGGGTGCGGGCCACCTCCTCCCGCCACCGGACGAGCCGGGGGCAGGCGAAACAGTCGCTGACGGCAGCGTCCAGGTCGGCCAGGTCCTCCGCCCGCGCAGCGCGGGCGACGACCTGATCGGGGGTACGCGGCTCAGCCAAGCTTGCCCCGGAAGTGTTCCAGGGTGCGTGCCCAGGCGCTGGCGGCGGAACGCTGGTCGAACGCCTCCGGCCGGTCGTCGTTGAAGAAGGCGTGCGCGGTGCCCGGGTAGTCGTACAGCTGGCAGCTGCCGCCGGCCTCCTCGATGGCCCGGCGGGCGGTCTGTACGCCCTCGCCGGACGAGGTGCCGTCCTCCTCGGAGCAGTGGATGAGCGCAGCCTTGCCGGCGTAGTCGGTCCAGTCGGGGCGCATCGATTCCCAGGGCAGCACGGGGTAGAAGCCGACTGTGGCGACGATCCGCTCGGAGAGCGTGGCCGACCACAGCGCCAGGCTGGCGCCGGCGCAGAATCCCACGGCGCCGACCTTACCGGTGACCTCCGGGCGACCGGCGAGATAGTCGGCGGCGCCGGCGATGTCCTTTGCCGCCTCGTCCATCCGCAGCGCCAGCAGCAGGCGCTGCGCCTCGTCGGGCTCGCTTGTCGTCTCGCCGTGGTAGAAGTCCGGTGCGAGGGCGACGAAGCCGGCCTCGGCGAACCGGTCGGCCACCGACCGGATGTGCGGGACCAGCCCCCACCACTCCTGGATGACGATGACAGCCGGGCTGGTCATGCCGCTGGCGGGTATCGCGAGATACCCCTCGCTCGTGCCACCGTTGCTGGGGTAGCTCACCATTTCGCCCATCGGCCCGTCCTCCTAGCGGTCAGTCATCGTTGGCTGGTCGCCCAGTGGTCCTACGTGCCGGTAGCCTGCCATGCCGTGACCGCGCCGGGGAAGACGCGGGAACAGTGGCATTCACCTCCTGTTTCCCCGGGCCCGTGACCCCGCTTACACCGATGGCGGCGAGGACGTGTCCTCGCCGCCATTGGCGTTGGTGCCTGGCCTGCGTGAGGCTCTGGTCAGGCCTTCTTGGTCAGGCAGAGCACGTAGCCGGTCTTGCCCGGTGCGATGCTGGAGAAGATGTAACCCTCGTCGTCTTCCTTGAAGAACTGGTTACAGGCGGTGTCGGCCTTGGCCTGGGCCTCGGTCTGGTCCTCCACCCGACCGACCACGTTGTACGCAGCGTCGGTGGAGGTGCACTCGACGACCTTGGCGCCGCTGACCTTCTCCTGCTCGGTGCCGGTGATCTCGGGCAGCTCGGCGATGCAGTCGCCCGCCTTGGCGTCGGCGGTCTCGTCCTTGTTCAGGAAGCTGCCGATACCGAACTTCAGGCCGGCGATGACGACGATCACGAGGATCGTGCCGATGATGCCGAGGGCTTTCTTTGCACCGGATTTCTTCGCCTCAGACGGGGCCGGAGGCGGCGTCGCGACGGCCGGCTGGGGTGTTGCGGCGTCGGACGCGGGGGGCGGTGCGACCTGCTCTGACAAGGGGATTCCTTCCGGGGGCTGGATGAGCAGACGACACCGTAACGATCATTGATTTCCGGCGCTGCCCCGCTCGCCTCGTCCGTTCAGCTATTTCCCAGCTTCCTGTGCATGGTCTTTGTCACCAGCCATCTCACCTCGTCGGACTCGGCGTCGGATCGCTACTGTGCGTCGTGGTCGGCGTCGCGGTGGGGCCCGGCGGTGTTGGCGCCTCCGGCGTCGGTGTGGGTGTCACGTTCGGCGTCTCGGGTCGCACCGGCACGCCCGGCGCGCGATGGCCGAAGGGCGCCTGCTCCACGCAGTACGGGTAGGGCCGCAGCAGCGGGTTGCCGTACTCGTCGATGCGGCCCTCGCAGTCCGGGTAGCCCAGGCGAATCGGGTCGCCGTTCTGGTCGAAGAGCCGGGCGTTCTCCACCAACCGACCCTCGCTGTCGTAGACGAAGACGTCCCGGACATTGTCGTAGGGGCCGTTGATCGACGCCGGGTCGACGCCGTAGTCGCCGTAGCGCATCCGGTCCTCGGCCTGGACCAGGGCGGAGAGCGCGAAGACCACGAGCACTGCGCTGCCGACCTGAAGCGCCGAGCGCGGCCAGCGGCTCAACTGGGCGGAGCGACGGCCGAGCCAGATCGAGGCGAGCACGAAGGCGACAAGCATGATCAGACCGGCGAGCAGTTCGCCGCCGAACCGGGGCAGCACACCGAAGGCGCCCCCGGTGGTGATCACGGTGAGCAGCATGGCCGCCAGGTAACCGCGCAGCACCCACCAGGCGGGCCGCAGCAACCGGAGGAAGTCGCTTGCCGTCTCGTACCCCAGGGCGGGGCCGAGCCCGGTGTCGAGCACCCGGAGCCGGCCCTGGAGCCCGGCCAGCATGGTGGCGACCCGCTGGTCGAGGTTGCGCCCGCGAACCGCACCGACGCCGGCCGCGGCACGCAGCTCGGCGGCGTACGTCTCCGGCTCGCCCAGCCGCTCGACGAGGGTGCCCTCGGATTCGGCGGCGACCTCGGTCAGGTGGTCGGCAAGGTCCTCGGTCAGCTCGTCGCGTTGAGCCGGCGGCAGGTCGGCCAGAGCGGCCCGGACCCGCGTCACATAGTCGGTGATCTCCTGCTCCGTGACGGTCATGCCGCCAGCCCCCGATCGTCGAGCAGACTGTCCATTGTGGTGGCGAACGAGCGCCAGAGCTTGCCGGAGCGGGTCAACTGGTCACGCCCGGCGGCGTTGAGTGCGTAGTACTTGCGGTGCGGGCCGGATTCGCTCGGCACGACGTAGGTGGTGAGCAGGCCCGCGGCGAAGAGCCGGCGCAGCGTGCCGTAGACGGAGGCGTCGCCGACCTCGTCCAGGCCGGCCTCGCGGAGCCGGCGCAGGATGTCGTAGCCGTAGCCGTCCTCCTCGCGGAGCACGGCGAGGACGGCCAGATCGAGCACGCCCTTCAACAACTGTGTGGTGTCCACGCATTGCACACTAGTGCGCAATGCGCAGTAGCGTCAACGCAACTGACACGGCGTGCCACACGGGTTTCTGGAATGTCCCGCCCCGACCCTCTGGAGGCGAGTCGATCAGTCGCCGGCTAGCGCACGGCTGGCTGGAGACTCCAGGCGATGCCGTCGAGGATGTCGTGCTCCGAGGCGACCACCGACGGCATCCCCGCCCGCTCCATGATCACGCGGAGCACCAGCGCGCCCGCGCCGATCACGTCGGCCCGACCCGGATGCATAACCGGGTTCGCCAACCGCTGCTCACGGGTCTGCCCCAGCAGGTCCGAGGTCACCTGGGCGACCGCCTCGTACGACACCCGGGCGTGGTGGATGCGCTCCGGGTCGTACTCCCGTAGGCCCTGCGCGAGCGCGACAACAGTGGTGACCGACCCGGCGAGACCGACAAGGGTGGCCGCCTCGCGGCCCGGCACCGCGGCGAGCGCCCTGTCCACCACCGTCGCGATGTCGGCCTGCGCTGCCGCCACCTGCTCGGGCGTCGGCGGGTCACCGGGCAGGTGCCGCTCGGTCATCCGGACGCAGCCGATGTCCACCGAGATCGCCGCCCGCACCCCACCGGCCCGGTCACCGACCACGAACTCGGTGGAACCGCCGCCGATGTCCACGACAAGGAACGGCTCCTTCGCGTCGGCAGGCAGCCCCCGCACCGCGCCGGTGAACGACAGCCGGGCCTCCTCGTCGCCGGTGACCACCTCGGGCGCCACACCTAGGGTGCGCTGCACCATCTCGGTGAAGTCGGCGGCGTTTGCGGCATCGCGGGAGGCCGACGTGGCACACATCCGCACCCGCTGCGCACCCAACGTCTCGATGTCGGTGGCGTACGACGCCAACGCCACCCGGGTCCGCTCGATCGCCTCCGGTGCGAGTCGCCCGGTGCGGTCCACGCCCTGCCCCAGCCGGACGATCTCCATCCGCCGGGTCACGTCGACAAGTGGCGCCTTGGCGCCTGCGGACTCGTCCGGCAGGTCGGCGATCAACAGTCGGATCGAGTTGGTCCCGCAGTCGATGGCCGCCACACGCGTCGTCACCCCGCAACCCTACGACAGCCGCCGGAAGGGCTCCCGCGCACTCAGAGCCGCAGCAGCATCCGGGTGTTGCCCAGGGTGTTCGGCTTGACCCGCTCCAGGTCCAGGAACTCCGCGACACCTTCGTCGTACGAGCGCAGCAACTGCTCGTACACCGGCTGCGGCACCGGCGCGCCGTCGATCTCACGGAAACCGAACGCGCCGAAGAACTGTGTCTCGAAGGTGAGCACGAAGATCCGTGCCACGCCCAACTCCCGGGCAGCGTCGATCAGCTCGCCCACCAGCCGGTGCCCGATCCGCCGGCCCCGGCACGACGGGTCCACCGCCACAGTGCGGATCTCGGCAAGGTCCTCCCACATGACGTGCAGCGCCCCGCAGCCCACCACCGCGTCGTCGGAGTGGCGGACCGCCACCCGGAACTCCTGCACCTGCTCGTAGAGGGTGACTGTGGCCTTGCTCAGCAGCCGCCGGTCATCGGTGTACGTGTCGACCAGCCGCCGGATGCCCCGCACGTCCCCGGTGCGTGCCCGCCGTACCAGGATCTGACTCTCGGGCGCCGAGGACCCGGCCTGCGCGCTCATTCGGCCGCCGGCACGTCCACGCACGGGCCGGTCGTCCACCAGGGCTCGACCAGCGCCAACGTCTCGTCGCCGAACGGGTTCACACCCGGGCCGGCGCCCAGCGCGTGCCCGACGTGCACGTGCAGGCACTTCACCCGCCCGGGCATCCCGCCGGCGGAGATCCCGGCGATCTCCGGCACCTCGGCGATCGCCTCCCGCCGGGCCAGGTAGTCCTCGTGCGCCGCACGGTAGTGGGCGGCCAACTCCGGATCGGCTGCCAGCCGGTCGGCCATCTCCTTCATCAGCCCGGCCGACTCCAGCCGGCTGCACGCCGCCGTCGCACGGGGGCAGGTCAGGTAGAACAGCGTCGGGAACGGGGTGCCGTCGGCCAGGCGGGGCGTCGTCTCCACCACGTCCGGCAGGCCACACGGGCAGCGGTGCGCCACCGCACGGCTGCCCCGGGGCGTACGGCCGAGCTGCGCCGCCACCGCGGCCAGGTCGGCCTCGGTGGCCGGCTCCCGCTGCGGCAGGGGTACGGAATCCGCCGCCGGCTCCGATGGTGGTACGACAGTCACGGTGCCCATCTCTCCTGGTGTGCTGGTCGGTGGATCACTTGCCCGGTTGCTGGCTGTCCGCCGCCCGCACGCTCGACCAGAGCGTGTCGTACCAGGTCGTCGGGCCGGCCGGCGTGGCCGGGCCGTCGGGCTTCCCGGCGTCGCGGGCGGCGCCCTCCGGGTCGTGCAGCACCACCATCATCTTCTCGCCCGGTTCGCCCATGAAGAACCGTTCCCGGGCCTGCGTCTTGATGTACTCGTCGTCCTTCCACTTCGCCGCCTCGGCGGCGAGCTTCGCGATCTCCTCCTCCTGCGCCGCCTGCGCGGCCTCCATCCGTTCGATGTCGGCCTGCTGGTCCAGGTAGACCTGAACCGGATAGGTGTACGCGAGGGCGAGCGCGATGAGCACCGCGAACAGCACTGTGGCCCGGCCGGTGAAGCGACGGGGGTGGGGTGCGGAGAGCCGCTTCACGGAACCACCGGAGGCGGTACGCCGGGCAGCGGCCGGACGGTTCGCGGAGCGCCCGCCCTCAGCACCCCGGGCGGCGCTCGGTGCCCGGCCGGCAGCGCCGCGCGGCTCGGCGCGTACGCCCGCGTCCCGGACCGACCCACGGATGGCCCGGCCACCGCCCGGCCGGCCGGACTGACCCGGCCGGCGGGCGGGACGCTGACCACCCGGTGTGCGGCGCTGCTGCATCGTCACACCCCTCCCCCGAGGCTTCTACGCGTCTCAGGCCGAACGGTAGCGCGGGAAGGCGCCGGCACCGGCGTAGCGCGCCGCGTCGCCCAGCTCCTCCTCGATCCGGAGCAGCTGGTTGTACTTGGCGACCCGGTCGGAGCGGGCCGGCGCGCCCGTCTTGATCTGGCCGCAGCCGGTGGCCACCGCCAGGTCGGCGATTGTGGTGTCCTCGGTCTCGCCGGAACGGTGGCTCATCATGCACTTGAAGCCGGCGCGGTGCGCCAGGTCCACAGCGTCCAGGGTCTCGGTCAGCGAGCCGATCTGGTTGACCTTCACCAGCACGGCGTTCGCCGCCTTCTCCGCGATACCGCGGGCGATGCGCAGCGGATTTGTCACGAACAGGTCGTCGCCGACGATCTGCACCCGGTCACCGATCGACGCGGTGAGCGTCTGCCAGCCGGTCCAGTCGTCCTCGGCCAGCGGGTCCTCGATCGACACGATCGGGTACTCGTCGGCCAGCTTGGTGTAGTAGGTGCTCATGTCCTCGGCGGACTTGCCGGCACCTTCGAAGGTGTAGGTGCCGTTGTCGAAGAACTCGGTCGCCGCCACGTCGAGGGCGAACACGATGTCCGTGCCGAGCCGGTAGCCGGCCTTCTCGACAGCCTCGGCGATCAGATCCAGGGCCGCCGCGTTGGTCGGCAGGTTCGGCGCGAAGCCGCCCTCGTCGCCGAGCCCGGTCGACAGGCCCTTCTTCTTCAGCACCGACTTCAGCGCGTGGTAGACCTCCGCGCCGGAGCGCAGCGCCTCCCGGAAGGTGGGCGCGCCGATCGGCGCGATCATGAACTCCTGGATGTCGACGTTGGAGTCGGCGTGCGCGCCACCGTTGAGGATGTTCATCATCGGCACCGGCAGCAGGTGCGCGTTCGGGCCACCCAGGTAGCGGAAGAGGCTCAGCTCGGCGCTGCCGGCGGCGGCCTTCGCGACCGCGAGGGAGACGCCGAGGATGGCGTTCGCGCCCAGCTCCGACTTGCTGTCGGTGCCGTCGATGTCGAGCATCTTCTGGTCGATCAGCCGCTGCTCGCTGGCCTCGTACCCGATGATCTGGTCGACGATCTTGTCCTCGACGTTGGAGACCGCCTTCTCCACGCCCTTGCCCTGGTAGCGGCCGGCGTCACCGTCGCGCAGCTCGATCGCCTCGAAGGCGCCGGTGGAGGCGCCGGAGGGCACGGCGGCGCGGGCCACAGTGCCGTCGTCCAGGCCGACCTCGACCTCGACCGTGGGGTTGCCCCGCGAGTCGAGAATCTCCCGGGCGACGATTCCCTCGATGGTTGCCACTGAGTCGCTCCTCGTTGTTGATATCCGGTCCGTGGGTGGGCCGCGACGGTGCGGCTGAGGCAGGTGTTGCACGCAGCGTATCGGGCGGCGGGAACGGGCACGGCGTCGCCCGCGCACCCGAGTCGGCCCGTACTGACGGACATTCCCGTATTTCCGGGCCTCAACCGGCAACGAGTTTGCGCTGCGCCGACCCGATCGACCAGGCTGGTCGCCATGCCCGCCGCCTCGACCACCCTCCGCATGCTCGCCGTGTCGGTCATCGCGTCGCTCACGGTCACCGGCTGTCAGACATTCGAGGACGCCGGACGCGCCATGGGCCGCTCCGATCTCGTCAACGACCTCGCCGCCCGACTCGACCGGGCGCTGGAGTTGACCTACTCGGCCGACTATCAGCTTCCCGGCGGCCAGGCCGCCGGGATCGTGCAGGCGCAGGACCCGGCGCGCTCCGCGTACTTCTATCCGGGTGGGCGGCTCACCGTCACACCGGATGCGGTCACCCGCTGCACGGAGACCGGCGGCCGCATGGCGTGCACTGTCGTCACACCTCCCACCCCCGGCACCAAGCCAACTGTGGCGCTCTTCGCCGAGGCCAACCAGCAGGGCCTGGTCACCCCTCCCGTGGTGATCGGCATGCTGACCGCCGCCGCGCTCGACCCGGAGTCCGTGATCAAGCAGAGCGACACCACAGTCGCCGGCCGTCACGCCGCCTGCGTCGAGGTGCAGCGCGCCGACGGCAACTTCACCGCCTGCGTGACCACCGAGGGCGTGCTGGGCAGCTTCAACGGCCCTGTCGACGGCAAGCCCACAGAGTTGGCGCTGAGCCGCTACAGCGAGACCGTGCAGAAGGGCGCGTTCGACCCGCCGCCCGGCGCTGGCGTGGTGGACCGCCGGCAGGGCGGCTCGTGACCGACCCGTCCGTCCAGCCCTCGCCCGCCGAACAACGCGCCGGCTTCCTGCCGGGGGTCGACCCCGACCGCCTGCCGGCGCCCACCGACATCGCCCTGCCGGTGCTCGGGGCGAAGCTGCTGACCACCGCCGACGGGGCGGTGGCCCGGGTCGGCGACCTGCCCGCCGACACCTTGTGGACGCCCGTTGGCACCCTCGACGGGGTCCCGGCGTGGGCCACCGATCTCACCACCGCCGACGCCTTCCCCGGTCGGGCGCGACGCTGGACGTCACTCGCCGCCGAGGTGCCCGAACCTCTCGCCACGCTTGCCGGCCGGGCGCTGGCCGTGACCACCTGGCGGCGTACCCACCGCTGGTGCGGCGCCTGCCGGGCCGAGCTGACCGACCAGCCCGGCGAGATCTCCCGGCGCTGCCCCGACTGCGGCCTGTACGTGCCGATGCAGCTCTCCGTCGCGGTGCTGACCGCCATCACCCGCCCCGGCCGGGCGGGCCGCCCCGACGAGCTGCTGCTGGTGCGGCACGCCACCGGGCCGACCAACCTGTGGGCCCTTGTCGCCGGCTTCGTCGAGGCCGGCGAGACACTGGAGGCGGCGGTGCGCCGGGAGGTCGGCGAGGAGGTCGGGCTGACCGTCGACGGGTTGGCCTACCACGGCAGCCAGCCGTGGGCGATCTCCGGCCCAGGTGTGCTGCTCGCCGGTTTCACAGCCCGTGCCGCCGACAGGCACGCAGAGCCGGTGGTCGACGGTCGGGAGCTGACCGAGGCCCGCTGGTTCGGCCTGGATGCGCTGCCGGCGGAGCTGCCTCCGGCGTACTCCATCTCGCGCTGGCTGATCGACGCGACGGTGACCGCCGGGCTGCGGTGACCGCCGCCGGCGAGCGGCGGCGAGGTCAGACGCCGAGCAGGGTACGCAGGTGGCGCGGCGGCGGGCAGCCGTGGGCGAGCATCGCGTCGTGCCATTCGCGCGCTGAGACCCCGTCGGGGCGGGCGGCGGCGATCTCGGCCACCTCGCTGTAGCCCACGAAGTAGGTGGACAGCTGAGTCGAGGTGAGCAGCGACCGACGCCACTTGCCGGCCGCCTCGCCCTCCTCCTGGAAGCCGCGCCCGGTCATCAACGCCAACGCCTCGGCCTCGGGCATGTCCTCGGCGTGCACCAACTGGTCGAGCAGCGCGTTGATGGTCATCCGCAGCTGCATCTTGAGCTGCTGCAACCGCACCGGCACGCCGCCGTAGCCGAGGCCCGTCATCAGCTCTTCGGCGTACACCGCCCAGCCCTCGATGAACGGGCCGGACCGGACCAGCGCCCGGACCCGGGTGGCACCGACGTAACGGCGGGCGTGAGCGAGCTGGAGGAAGTGCCCCGGCATCGCCTCGTGCACCGTCAGGTTGCGGATCATGTGGTCGTTGTACTCGCGGTAGAACGACTCGACCCGCTGCGCCGGCCACGCCGACGGGGTGGGCGCGATGCAGTAGAACGTGGGCACGTCCGCCGTCTCCAACTGGCCGGGCGAGTCGCAGTACGCCACCGCGACGCCCCGCGCGAACTCCGGCATCTCCTGGATCACGCACCTGTCGTCGACAAGCGTGACCAGGTCGTGCAGGCGGACGAAGTCGGACGCCTCGTCCAGGGTCACCCCGGCCAGCTCGACGATCGTCGCGTCGTCGGGGTGCTCGGCGGCGAGCACGTCGAGCGCCCGGCGTACCGCCGCGTCGTCGGCCGGACCACCGACCAGCTCGACGGCCGCCTCGCGGATCTCCTCGGTGACCCGGTCCAGATTGGCCCAGGCGCGGCACTGGATCTCGGCGGCGCCCAACTCGGTGTCGAGGGTGTGCCAGAGCCGCGCCTCCCAGCGGCGGCGGCCCAGCCGGGGATCGCGCCCCGGGCCGGCGTCGGCGGCCAGGCCGGCGCGCAGCCACGCCACGAACTCCTCCAGGGCCGCGATCGCCGCCCTGGCCGCCGGCTCGACCCGGTCGAGGGCGCCCGGCGCCTGGGCGAGCAGCGGAGGCAGCTCGTCGCGGATCAGCGCGGCCGCGCCGGCGAACTGCCCGACCGCCGTCTCGGCATGGACCCGCGGCATGTCCCGCAGCGTCGCGCGAGCGGTCGCGAGCGCATCGGGTACGGCGGCGAGCCGGCCGGCCATCTGCGTCAACCGCACCTCGGCAGGCGCGTACGGGCGGGCCAGCAGCGCGTGCAGCAGCGGGCCGGGGTTGTGGCGCAGCGGATCCCACTCGTGCGACCGGATCTCGGTCAGCTCGAAGAGTTCCCGGTCCACGAATGAGGTGAGCAGCGCGTGATCCACCTGCTCGTCGATGTCGAGCGCGTCGGGGTCCAACTCGGACAGGGCGTTTGCCGCGTCGGAGAGCATCGCCCGGTCGGCGGCCAACGCGTCGGCGGACAGATCGGGTAGCCGGTCGTCGAACCGGTGATCCCCAGCAGCGGTGGCGACACCCGGCCGCGTCTCCAGCAGAGCCTCAACGACCCGCTCCGCCAAAACCCCAAACTCTTCCACCGACCCACCCTACCGACCCCCGCCCCCACGCCACGTTGATCAACGCCGAGGCGGGCGGCAATTCAGGACCAACGCGCTGAGGGATCAGGGTTTGGGTTCGGATGCGCGGATGGCATCGGCAGTGGTCAGGGTTGTGTGCCGTAGGGCCTTCTCAGGGTCCAGGTTCGCCTCACGGGCAGCGGCGACGGCGGCCAGGAGGCTGGCACCCAGGCGGGTTTCCTCGTCCGGCTGCACGTCCGGTGACGGGAGCACGACGGTCAGGCCGGCGCGGGCGGCGCGATCCAGGATCTGGGTGGCCAGGGCGAGGGCGGGCTGGCTCAGCGCGATGCCGTCCAGCACCGAGTCGCGCGCCTTCTCGACCTTCTTGATCCGCTCCCAGTTCTCGGTGATCTCCTCAAGCGAGCCGGCCTCCAAGCCTGCGAAGACGTGCGGATTGCGCCGGATCATCTTGTCGACCAGGCCACCGGCCACGTCGTCGATGGTCCACCGCTCGCCCTCGGGCAACTCCTCCGCGAGCCGGGCGTGCAGCACCACCTGGAGCAGCACGTCGCCCAACTCCTCGCGCAGCGCGTCGGTGTCGTCGGCGATTATCGCGTCGTACGCCTCGTAGCTCTCCTCCAGCAGATAACCCGCGAGGCTGCGGTGCGTCTGCGCCCGCTTCCACGGGTCACCGCCCGGCGATGCCAGCCGGTCAAGCACGGCCACCGCGTCGAGCAGCCGCGCGCCCGGCGGATCCCACGAGCCGTACATCAGCTCCATCTCGGCAAGCCCCGGCTCCCGGGCCAGCCGCAGACCCAACTCGCGGGCCAGCGCCTCATCGCCCGCCGGACCGGCCAACCAGACCACAGTGCCGTGCGCCGCCACCGCGTCAAGCAACGGCTGCGTCGCCGAACCGCCCACCACCGTCACGTCGGCGCCCGCCTGACGCACTGCCGTGACCAACTCGCTCTCCGCGCCGGTCAACACCGGGTGCCGGCGTACGACGTCCCAGGCGGCGGCGGTGAGCAGACCGGCCGGCAGCCGTGGCGAGGTGACAAGCAGGACGATCCGTGCCGACATGCTCAGCTGGCCGTGCCCTCATCATGCGAGTGCGAGTCCGCGTCCGGGTCCGGGTTGGACGGAGCCGTCGTCGGGGTGGAGACATCCGTGACCGCGCCGGAATCCGGCTCGCCCAGGGGAACGCTCACCGCGGCCACGTCGCCGGAGAAGCTGAGCAGCGGGAACTCCAGCGGACGGTACCGAGGGCTGATCGTCACGTCGTACCGCTCGACCGCCTCGGCCAGGACCCGCTTGGTCGCCAGCGCACCGCGCAACTGCTCGCCGTCGAGCTGACGGGCGGCGTCCTCGTCGGAGACCTCGGCCGGGATGTTGCCACCCCCGCGACCGGCGGCGATCACGTCGGCCATTTCCTGCTCGGTCGGCTCCACGGGCTCGGCCGGCAACCCGGACAGGCAGGTGAAGAGCTTTGCCATCTCCCGCACGTACCCGGTCTCGGGGTTGAGGCCGAGCTGCTGGGCGGCCTGGTCGACCGAGACCTGGCTGCGCGGCTGGTAGCCCTTCTCGGCGGAGGCCCGCTCGCACACGTTCGTCAGCACCATCACCCGGACCACGTCCGCCAGCTCGGGCAACTGCGGCCCCGGTGCCGGCTGGCCACTGGCGTCCGTCTGCGGCGCCGCGGTCGGCGTCGGGTTCTTCGTCCGCAGGTCGTTCATCGCGGCGGTGACCTCGCTGTCGGTGATGCGCTGGTCACCGATGTAGGCGGCGGTACCAGGCTCAGCACGGCAACCGGAGAGGGCGACGAGGCCCAGCGAGACACTGGCGACGGCGACAAGACGGCGAGCACGCATGGCTGCCACTCTCTCACGCCGTCACCGGGTGTTGTGACACCCCCCACCTCCGTCCACCCGCCGGCCAGGGCCGGCATCGAAGCGACACCAGCCCTGGCCGACAGGAGACCACCGGGTCAGGCGGTCGCGGGCCGGTGGTCGCGGCCCCGTCAGGCGGTCGCGGCCACTGCCGGGGCGCCCAACACGTCGGAGAGCAACTGGGCACACCATTCGAGCAGCGCCTGGTCGCGCAGCGGCTCGCCACCGATCCGGCGGGTGCTCGGCCGAGGCACGCTCACCTGGTCCGTGGCCTGCTTGTAGACCGCGTCCGGGTGGTAGCGCTTGAGCCGCAACTGCTTCGAGTCAGGCAGCGGCAGCGGACCGAACCGGACGTGCTTGCCCTGCATCGACACGTCGGTCAGGCCGTACCGGCGGGCCAGCAGCCGGAACCGGGCCACCGCCACCAGGTTCTGCACCGGGGCGGGCGGCTCGCCGTACCGGTCGGTCATCTCGGCCACGACCTCGCGCAGACGCTCCTCGTCGCGGGCCTCGGCGAGCTTGCGGTACATCTCCAGGCGCAGCCGCTCCACGCTCACGTAGTCGTGCGGCAGGTGCGCGTCGACCGGCAGATCGATCTTGACGTCGACCTCCTCCTCCGGGCGCTCACCCTTGAACGCGGAGACCGCCTCGCCGACCATCCGCACGTACAGGTCGAAGCCCACGCCCTCGATGTGGCCGGACTGCTCACCGCCGAGCAGGTTGCCGGCGCCCCGGATCTCCAGGTCCTTCATCGCCACGTACATGCCGGCACCCAGCTCGGTGTGCTGGGCGATGGTGGCCAGCCGCTCGTGGGCGTGCTCGGTGAGCGGCTTCTCCGGCGGGTAGAGGAAGTACGCGTACGCCCGCTCACGGCCCCGGCCCACCCGGCCACGGATCTGGTGCAGCTGGGCCAGGCCGAGCAGGTCGGCCCGCTCCACGATGAGGGTGTTGGCGTTCGGGATGTCGATGCCGGACTCGACGATCGTCGTGCAGACCAGGACGTCGAACTCCTTCTCCCAGAAGCCGACCATCACCTTCTCCAGGGCGTCCTCGCCCATCTGGCCGTGCGCCACCGCGACCCGCGCCTCGGGCACCAGCTCCCGCAGCCGGCGTGCCGCCCGGTCGATCGACTCGACCCGGTTGTGCAGGTAGAAGACCTGCCCGTCGCGCAGCAGCTCGCGGTGGATGGACGCGGCGACCTGCCGGTCGTCCTGCGCGCCGACGAAGGTGAGCACCGGGTGCCGCTCCTCCGGCGGGGTGGTGATTGTGGACATCTCCCGGATGCCGGTGATCGCCATCTCCAGGGTCCGCGGGATCGGGGTGGCCGACATGCTCAGCACGTCCACCGAGGCACGCAGGGTCTTCAGGTGCTCCTTGTGCTCGACACCGAACCTCTGCTCCTCGTCGACGATCACCAGCCCGAGCTGCTTGAACCGGGTGGCGGTCTGCAACAGCCGGTGGGTGCCGATGACGATGTCGACGGTGCCGTCGGCGACCATCTCCAGCGTGCGTTCGGTCTCCTTCGCGGTCTGGAACCGGGACAGCTGCCGGATCTGCACCGGGAACTGGTTCATCCGCTCGGCGAACGTGTTGTAGTGCTGCTGCACCAGCAACGTCGTCGGCACGAGCACCGCCACCTGCTTGCCGTCCTGCACCGCCTTGAACGCCGCCCGTACCGCGATCTCGGTCTTGCCGTAGCCGACGTCGCCGCAGATCAGGCGGTCCATCGGAACGGTCTGCTCCATGTCCCGCTTGACCTCGTCGATAGCGGCGAGCTGGTCGGGCGTCTCCTGCCAGGGGAACGCGTCCTCCAACTCCCGCTGCCAGGGGGTGTCCGGGCCGAACGAGTGCCCCTTGGACGCCTTGCGGGCCGCGTACAGCTGGATGAGCTGCGCGGCGATCTCCCGGACCGCCTTGCGCGCCCGGGCCTTGGACTTCTGCCAGTCCGAGCCGCCCATCTTGTGCAGGGTCGGCTGCTCGCCGCCCACGTAACGGGACAACTGGTCGAGCTGGTCGGTCGGCACGAACAGCCGGTCGCCGGGCTGGCCACGCTTGCTGGCCGCGTACTCGATGACAAGGTATTCCCGGCTGGCGCCGTTGACGGTGCGCTGCACCAGCTCGACGTACCGGCCGATGCCGTGCTGTTCGTGCACCACGAAGTCGCCGGCCTTGAGCTCCAGCGGGTCGATGGTGTTGCGCCGCCGGCTCGGCATCTTGCGCATGTCCCGCGTCGAGGTGCCCCGACCGCCTGTGACGTCGTTGCCGGTGAGCAGCACGAAACGGGACGCCTCGTCGACGAACCCGCTGCCCAGCGCGCCGCAGGTGACGATCAGCTCGCCGGGCGCGGGCGCGGTCGGCACCTCCTCGGTCAGCCGGGCGCCCAGCCCCGCGTCGCGCAGCACCTCCACCGCCCGCTGGGCGGGGCCGTGCCCCTCGAAGACAAGCGCGACGGACCAGCCCTCGCCGGCCCAGCGCTTGATGTCGTCGACCACCCGCGCGGTCTCGCCGTGGTAGAGCGGAGCCGGCTGGGCGGCGAGGGTCACCGCTATGGCGTCGTCCGGCGTGACGCTTGCCTGCTCGGGCGCGTCCTCCCAGGGCTGGCGCGTCTCGGCCGTCTCGGCTTCCACAAGGCCGAACGGGGACAGCGTCCACCACGGCTGGCCGAGCCTGCCGGCTGTCGCGCGGACCTCGGCCAAGGTGCGGAACGCGGCGGCGCCGACGTCGACCGGGGCCTGGCCGCCGACCGCGGCCGCGGCCCAGCTGGCCTGCAAAAACTCCTCCGAGGTACGCACCAGGTCGTGCGCCCGGGTGCGGATCCGCTCCGGGTCGCACAGCAGGACGTGGGTGCCGGCCGGCATCGCGTCCAGCAGCAACTCCAGCGAGTCGGGGCCGACAAGCACCGGGGCCAGCGACTCCATCCCCTCCACCGGGATGCCCTCGGCCAGCTTGTCGAGGATCTCGGCCAGCTCGGGGTGCTCCTGCGCCAACGCGGCAGCCCTGTCGCGCACCGCCGGGGTGAGCAGCAACTCGCGGCAGGGCGGCGCCCAGAGCAGTGGGACCTGCTCGATGGTCCGCTGGTCGGCGACGGCGAAGGTGCGGATCTCCTCCACCTCGTCGCCCCAGAACTCGACACGCGACGGGTGCTCGTCGGTGGGCGGGAAGACGTCCAGAATGCCGCCGCGCACCGCGTACTCACCGCGCTTGGTGACCAGGTCGACCCGGGCGTACGCCATGTCGGTAAGCCGGCGGGCCACCTCCTCCAGGTCGGCCTCCTCGCCGGCCGCGAGCTGCACCGGCTCCAGGTCACCGAGCCCCTTGAGCTGCGGTTGCAGCAGCGAGCGGACCGGGGCGACGACCACCCGCAGCGGGCCGGTCCTGCCGTGCGCGTCGGCCGACGCGGGGTGCGCCAGCCGGCGCAGCACAGCCAGGCGTCGGCCCACCGTGTCCGAACGTGGGGAGAGCCGCTCGTGCGGCAGCGTCTCCCAGGAGGGGAAGACCACCACCTGGTCGGCCGGCAGCAACCCGCCCAGCGCGGCGGCCAGGTCGTCGGCCTCGCGGGTGGTGGCGGTAACCGCCAGCACGGGCCGGCCGGCGCCCTCGTTGTCAGCGGCTACCGCCGCGACAGCGAACGGACGCAACGCGGCAGGAGCGGTGATGTCGAGGCCGTCGACCTGGGCGGCACCGGAGCGCGCCAGGTCACGCGCCCGGGCCAGCCCGGGGTCGGCCAGGGCGGCGGAAAACAGACCGGTGAGCAAGGGAGTCCTTCCAGGGAGTCGACGCACACACGACGGCTGCCCCTCGTCCGGTCGGACGGGGGGTGCACGACGACCAGCCTATCCCCGTCCACCGACAGCCATCCCATTCCGCCCATGTCCACGCCGCACGCGCCGCGCCCCGAACCCCGCGCCGCGCCCGCCCCGCACGCCGCGCCCGCCCCGCACGCCGCGCCCGCGCGCCGCAAGATCCGCACAACTACAGGGAAGGTGTGGGCTCAGGTCGCGTGGAGGCAACAGTTTCAGTGAAGTTGCACGGATCTTGCGGGCCGCCGTCGTCTCCGGGCTCCAGTCTGCGGGTGTCGCCGACTGCGCCGGGCCCCCGCAGGGCCGCGCGGAAGCGCGCGTACCGCCAGCTATCGCGCGTACCGCGCTATGAGGATCTTGACTGTTCATCTTTGGGCGTGGTCGGGTTTGGGGATGGGTGAGCAGTGGCGGGCGCAGTTCGACGCGGAGGTGAGCTTCGCCAACGGTGGCGGGCTGCGGACCGAGGGGTTCCGGCTCGACATCCCGGGTCGGGAGATCACCGACGAGGACCTGGCCGCGCTCTTCGTACGGCACCTCGGGCTGTTGATGGTCGCCGAGGTGCGGATCAGCGCGAAGACGATCATCGAAGAGCCGCACAAGGGCGGGCGGGGCGTCGCCGGTGAGCCCCGCACCGGGCGTCGGCTCGTCGAGCTGAGCCATGTGATCACCGATGGGATGATCACCCTGCCCGGCTGGCCGGCACCGCGGATCGAGGACTGGCTGACCTTCGAGGCGTCCCGGGCGAACTACGCGCCGGGCACCGAGTTCCACGTGTCCCGGATCGACATGATCGCCAACACCGGTACGTACCTGGACACCCCCGCCCACCGTTGGGCCGGCGGTGACGACCTGACCGGGGTGTCGCTGGACCGGCTCGCCGACCTACCCGGCGTGGTCGTCCGGGTGCCGGCGGGGACCCGTGCGGTGGACCGGTTGATGCTGGCGCCGTACGAGGTGACCGGACGCGCGGTGCTGCTGCACACCGGGTGGGCTGAGCACTTCGGCACCGAGCGGTACAGCGCGCCGGAGGCGCCGTATCTGACCGGGGACGCCGCGCAGGCCCTCGCCGACGCGGGCGCCGCCCTGGTCGGCATCGATTCGATAAACATCGACGACATGGGTCCGCAGGCCGGAGGCGTACGTCCCGCGCACAGCACACTTCTCGCCGCCGGCATCCCGATCGTGGAGCACCTGACCGGTCTGGACGCGCTGCCGCCGAGCGGGTTCCGGTTCACAGCGGCCCCACCGATGGTGCGCGGCATGGGCATCTTTCCGGTCCGCGCCTTCGCCGTCGTCGACGCCTGACGTCGCCCGCACCCGCCGATCTCGCTCGGTCGGCTCCTGAGCGTCGAGTCCAGGAGCCGTCGCCGGCCAGCTCGAATGCGCGTCGACGCAGGGCCAACCGACGCCCGGCGCGTACCGGGGTGGACGGGGGTCGATGAGTCGACGACCATCGGTGCGGATGGCCTGTGACGAGCACGTCGCGAACAAGGGGGAACGATGCCCGCCGAGGGAGTCGGCAGTGATCCGCGTCGGCGCACCACGCCAGCACGGTGGCGCGTGCTGGGGCACCCGGACGGGATGTTGATCTACCAGGTGCGGTGCATCGTGGAGAACCACGGGTGGACGGAGCCCGCCGTGGAGGACCGCCACAAGATCGTCCTGGGCCGCTCCGGGGCGTACCGTCGCCGGCTCAACGGCCGGGTCGGGCTCTCCGATGCCACCTCCGTGATCCTCACCCGACCGGGCGACGAGATGGCGGTGGCACACCCGTTCGGCTGCGGCGACTCGTACACCTGCTTGGAGATCGATCCGGCGGCGCTCGCGGACCGGCCGGACGCGGAGCACTGGATGGACCGCAGCGGCTGGGCCGGGACGTCGGACGCCCCGCTGGACCTGGCACACCGGCTGTTGGTGGCCGAGTTCCGGCGTGGGCTGGACGGCTTCGAGATGGCCGAGCGGTTGCACCGGTTCCTGGCTCGCCTGCTGAGTTACAGCCCGCTCGGCACCGGCGACGTGGGCGGCGATGTCGATCGGGCCGTACGCCGGAGACCGGCGACGCTCGCCGCGCACCGGCGGCTGGCCGACCGCGCCCGGGAGGTGCTTGCGAACTCCGGTTTCGCGCTCGGCCTGGACGAGGTCGCCCGGGAGGTCGGTAGCTCTCCGCACCATCTCAGCCGGGTGTTCCAGCGGATGACCGGCAGCAGCCTCACGGCCTACCGCAACCGGCTGCGGGTGCGGGAGTTGCTGGACACCCTCGCCGAACCCGACGGCCGTCCGCTCGGCGCGCTCGCCGCCGAGTACGGCTTCGCCGACCAGGCGCACCTGACCCGGGTGGTCCGGGAGCAGGTGGGCCACCCACCCGCCCGGCTGCGCCGGCTGCTCACCGCGTCCGACGCGGCCTGACTCCCCCGACGGCGACGGAGGTGCCGCACGGGGAGCGTGCGGCACCTCCTCGAGCGCCAGGGGCGCCACGGGGCCCGGGTGGGACGTCGGGCCTCCCCGAAAAGGTCCGCATGCCCCGCTCCGGTGCTGCACTGGTTGGCAACTCCCGGACCCACGTGAACAATCCTCGGCGCAGGCACCCCCAGCGTCTTGAAGAAATTTGCTCGTCTCGGACAGCCCTCCCCACGACCCGGTGAGCGCTGAGGGAGGCGGATCAGTAGCGCACCGCGATACGACGGGCCCGTGAGTCGACACGGATCTCTCCGCCGTACGGGATGATCAACTGCGGGTCGGTGTGACCGAGGTCGACGTCGAAGACCACCACCGCGTCCGGGTTGTACGGCGCGAGCGCCCGGGTGATCGCCTCCCGCTGGGCCTCGCCCCACGCCGATCGTTCCGGCACCGACAGCGGCTTGTCGAAATCCCACGCCTTGGGTCGACCGACGACGACCGCCGGGAAGCTGGCGAGCAGCCCACGCTCCCCCATGTTCCGCACGATCCGGAACACCTCCTGCGCGGTGGGCAGTTCGTTGGAGGTCTCGACGACCAGCACGGACCCGGCCAGCTCTTCGGCTGTCGGCACCCGGTCGGCGGCCATCAGCCAGTGCAGGATTTCCAGACAGCCGCCCCAGGTACGCCCGCGCACCTCCCGTTCCGGGCCCTGCCAGCGCCAGCCGTCGCCGGCAAGCATCTCCGGCTCGTACGCCAGCGACCCGGGGTCGGTCCACGGGTTGGGCCGGTCACCCCATTCGGGCGCGGGCGACAACTCGTACCAGCCGGAGGTGAACAGGGCGGCCCGCAGCGAGTCGAAGGTCAGTGGGTGCGGCGAACCGGGCCGGCCGAGGTGCACGAGGACCGACCCGCCGTGGTACGCGACGATGCCCAACCGATACAGGTGGTTGAGCACGTTCGTGTTGTCGGAGTACCCGAAGTAGGGCTTCGGGTTGGCCCGCAGCACGTCGTCGTCGAGATGCGGTGTGACCGTGATCAGGTCGTCCCCGCCAACGGTGGCCAGCACAGCGGTGATTGTCGGGTCGGCGAAGGCGGCGGTCAGGTCGCGGGCCCGGTCGCGCGGGTCGGCCCCGACCGCGCGGGTTGTCGGATACTCCACCGGCTCCAGGTGGAGTTCCTCGCGCAGCCGGCGCAGCCCCAACTCGTACACGTGCGGGAAGAGGGCCGGCAGACCGGCGGAAGGTGAGACGACCGCGACCCGGTCTCCCGGTCGTGGCTTCGGGGGATAGTTCGGCAACACCATGGTCAGAAGCTAGCCGGGTGGTCGAACCGGTTTCGGCGACTGAGAGCACGGCCGAAGGTGGCCTGCAAGCCGGCTCGACTTGTGCGCTGGTGTACGCCTTATAGGCTGAGCGCCGCCGAAGTGGATCGAGAAGCGGAGCGCCCGTGACCACCCCGACCGGACATCCCTCACAACCCTTCTACCCCGGCCCGCCGTTCCACCACCCCCACGGCGGATATCCCGCGCCGTCCACGCCGGTGGCCAAGCGCATCCCGGAGAACGAACCCTTCGTCGTACGCCCCAACATCGCGAAGCGGGGCCTGCTGTCCGCGGGAATCGTGCTCATCGTGGTCCTACCGGTCGCCTTCCTCGCCGGCCTCGGCATCGTGAGCACGGCGGAACCGGAGATACGCTCCGCCGCCGCCCTCGGCGCCCTCGGCCTGTTCGCGTGCCTGCTGACCGCGATCGCCCTGCCGCTGGGGATCCAGCTCTGGCTGATCGGCTCCGGCGGACCGGTGCTGGCGCTCAGTCCGGCCGGGCTCTGGATCCGTACCCGCCCGACCCGGGGCCAGGCGATCTGGATGCCCTGGGAGGCCGTCGGGCACATCTCCCGCCGGCGGTGGAGCCTGGAGAAGATGGTGGTGGTCACGCCCCGTGACGCCCGGATGCTCCAGCACCTCGGGGTGTTCACGCGGCTGGACAGCGCGCCACTGAGCGTCCTCTACGGCTCGGGCCTGGCCGCCACGCTCAACTTCGCGGACCGGCCGGAGGCGGAGATCATGGGGGCGATCGTCCACTACAGCGCGGGCCGCTGCCCGATCACCTGATTGTCGGGACAGCGCGCCGGGCACGGGAAACGCCCGGCGCGGGGTACGGGGCCGGCCTAGGCTGACGGCGTGGACCGGGAGACGCATGACAGTCCGTCACGTTCCGTGCGGCCGCCTGGCGCCCGCCATCTCGTGCGGACGGGCCGGCCTGGCCGTCACCACGCTCACCATCTGGACGCCACACGGCGTGCCGAATGTGCTCAGCGCCACGTCGATCGCTCGGCCCACCGCCTGGCATGAGCCTCCCACCAGCACGAAAGCGCGTGTCGCCAGCCGAGATGACAGGAAGGTCCGCTGCCTTCACCGCAGGAGTCGGCAAGGGCCCCCTCCTTACCGACGGGGGACGCGGATACGATCCAGGGAGTCGGACAGCGCTGTCCTTCGTACTCACGTAAGGAGCGCATCGTGACCGACCAGCATGACCACGACGGCCCGGACGCCGCGCTGCGCGCCGACATCCGCCGGCTCGGCACCCTGCTCGGGCAGACCCTGGCACGCCAGGAGGGCCGTCCGCTGCTCGACCTCGTCGAGGAGATCCGCGCCCAGGTACGCACCGACGTGCCAGCGGCCGCCCAGCGGCTCGGCGGTCTGGACGTGACCACCGGCACCAAGCTGGCCCGGGCCTTCTCCACCTACTTCCACCTGGCCAACATCACCGAGCAGGTGCACCGTGGCCGGGACCTGCGCCGCCGTCGCGCCGTGCAGGGCGGCTGGCTGGACCAGGCGGCCAAGATGATCGCCGAGCGGGGGGTGCCGGCCGAGGAGATCGCCGCCGCGGCTCGCCGGCTGGCGGTCCGGCCGGTCTTCACCGCCCACCCGACCGAGGCGGCCCGCCGCTCGATCCTGTCCAAGCTGCGCGCCATCGCCGACGAATTGGACACCGAGACCGCGAACGCCATCCTGTACGGCGCCAGCGACGAGGGCCCCGCCAACCGCCGCCTCGCCGAACTGCTGGACCTGATGTGGCAGACCGACGAGCTGCGGCTGGACCGGCCCGACCCGACCGACGAGGCCCGCAACGCCATCTACTACCTGCGCGACCTGTACGCCGAGGCCGCCCCGCAGGTGCTCGACGACCTGGCCGACACGCTGCGCACGCTCGGTGTGGAGACGTCGCCGACGGCCCGCCCGCTGAGCTTCGGCACGTGGATCGGCGGCGACCGGGACGGCAACCCGTTCGTGACCCCGGCGGTCACCCGCGAGGTGCTGACCATCCAGCACGAGCACGGCATCGCTGCCACCGAGAAGGCGATGGACCACCTCATCAACGAGGTCTCCGTCTCCCGCCGGCTGCGCGGGGTCTCACTGGACCTCTCAGCGAGCCTCGCCGCCGACCTGGACGCGCTGCCCGAGGTGGCACCCCGCTTCCGGCGGGTCAACGCCGAGGAGCCGTACCGGCTCAAGGCGCGCTGCGTGAAGGCGAAGCTCGCCAACACCCGACAGCGGCTGCGTCAGGGCACCGCGCACGTGCCGGGCCGGGACTACCGGGGCTCCGCCGAGCTGATCGCCGACCTCGACCTGCTGCGCGCCTCACTGGCCCGCAACTCCGGGCAGCTCACGGCCGTCGGCCGGCTCGCCTCCACCATCCGTACGGTCTCCGCGTTCGGCCTGCACCTCGCAACGATGGATGTCCGCGAGCACGCCGAGGCACACCACGCGGTGCTCGCCCAGCTGTACGAGGCCATCGGCGAGGTCACCGACTATCCGGCCCTGAGCCGGCTGGAGCGCACCAAGCTGCTCGCCGACGAGCTGACCGGCCGCCGACCCCTGTCCACTGTCGACACCCCGCTCTCGGAGCAGGCCCGCAAGACGTTCGACGTGTTCAGCACCATCCGGGAAGCCCAGGACCGCTTCGGCGGCGAGGTGATCGAGTCGTACATCATCTCGATGACGATGGGCGTGGACGACGTCCTGGCGGCTGTGGTGCTGGCCCGCGAGGCCGGGCTGGTGGACGTGCACAGCGGTCGGGCACGGATCGGGTTCGTGCCGCTGCTGGAGACCCCGGCCGAGCTGAACGCCGGCGGTGAACTGCTCGACCAACTGCTGTCCCTGCCTGCGTACCGGGCTCTTGTCGCGGCCCGGGACGACGTGCAGGAGGTCATGCTCGGCTATTCCGATTCCAACAAGGAAGCCGGGATCACCACCAGCCAGTGGTCGATCCACCGGGCGCAGCGCGCGCTGCGCGACGTGGCCGCCCGGCACGGGGTGCACCTGCGACTGTTCCACGGCCGCGGCGGCACTGTGGGACGTGGCGGCGGGCCCACGCACGAGGCGATCCTCGCCCAGCCGTACGGCACGCTCGACGGCGCGATCAAGGTGACCGAGCAGGGCGAAGTCATCTCCGACAAGTACAGCCTGCCATCTCTGGCCCGGGAGAACCTGGAACTCACCCTCGCCGCGGTACTCCAGGCGACACTGCTGCACACCGCTCCCCGCCAGCCGGCCGAGATGCTTGAGCGCTGGGACGCCACGATGGACGTGGTCTCCGAGTCGGCGTACCGGTCGTACCGGTCGCTCGTCGAGGACCCGGACCTGCCGGCGTACTTCTGGGCGTCCACCCCCACCGAACTGCTCGGCGCGCTGAACATCGGCTCCCGGCCGGCCAAGCGCCCCAACACCGGTGCCGGGCTGTCCGGGTTGCGGGCCATCCCGTGGGTGTTCGGCTGGACGCAGACCCGGCAGATCGTGCCGGGTTGGTTCGGCGTCGGCTCGGGGCTGGCCGCCGCGCGCGAGGCCGGGCTGGCGGACGTACTGGCCGAGATGCACCGCAACTGGCACTTCTTCCGGACGTTCCTCTCGAACGTCGAGATGATGCTGACGAAGACCGACCTGAGCATCGCCCGGCGGTACGTCGAGACGCTTGTGCCGAAGAAGCTGCACCCGATCTTCGAACAGATCGAGCAGGAGTACGAGCTGACAAAGCGTGAGGTCCTCGCGGTGACCGCCACACCGGCCCTGCTTGACAACTCGCCGGTGTTGCAGCGCACGCTTGCCGTTCGGGACACCTACCTGGAGCCGCTGCACCACCTTCAGGTGGCGCTGCTGCGGCAGTACCGGGATTCAGGTGCGGCCGGACGGGCGGTAGCCACCGCACCGGGAGGCCGACGCGCGCCAAACGACGGCACAGCCCTGGAGCGGGCACTGCTCACAACGGTAAACGGCATCGCAGCCGGAATGCGCAACACAGGCTGACCCACCCCCAGCGCAGTCGATCATGGAGTTGTGGTGCCTGACAAAAGCCCCTCACGGGTGCTGATCGGCCACCACAACTCCATGATCGACGCCGCCGTCCGGGCTCACCAGTCTCCGCCGCCGAAATCTCCGCCGCCGAAGTCGCCGAAGCCGCCGCCGCCGAAGTCACCGCCTGCGTAGTCGCCGCCACCGAAGTCGCCGCCCTGGTCACCGCCACCGAGGTCGCCGCCCTGGTCGCCGCCACCGAAGTCGCCGCCCTGGTCACCGCCGTCCATGCCCTGATCGGCACCGGCCGCGTCGGCGCCGTACCCCGGGTCGGCGAAGGCCGGCGAGAACAGCGCGTCGGCGATCAGAATGCCGCCGAGCACACCCGCGCCGGCGCCCAGCGCGGTCTTCCACCACGGTGTCGAGTACCAGCCAGCCGGCACCGGCCGGCCCTGGTAACGACCACCGGGGTAGTAGTAGGGCGTGCCCCGGCCGGGCTGCGGGCCGGCCCGGAACGTCTGCCCCTGCACCTGCACCTCACGCTCCTTGGTGAGCTGCCCGACGCCGCGCGCTGCGGCCAGCGCCGGCAGCTCCGGGCCCGGGTCGATCCCCAGCGCGGTCCGCGCCGCCCGGATGTAGGCAAGCCCCTCCAGCGCCGTCTCCCGGGCCAGCGCGAACTGGTGCGGCGTACGCGCCTGCTCCAGCTGCGAACCCGCCGCGTTGTACCGCTCACCGGCGTCGGAGAGCGCCTGGCGAACGGCGGGCTCGTCGCCCTGGAGGGTCAGCAGCTGGCCGCCGAGGCGCTCGTACCAGCGTTGCGCCTCCGCGCGGGCGTCGCCCAGCTCGGTGCGTCGGCGGGCGGTGGACTGGGAGCGGAAGAGCGCCACGGCACCCACGGCACCCAGCAGCACGATGGCGAGGCACAGCACGAGTTCCATGTCATCGAACGTACCCCCGAGTGTCTCGTCGTAGACGTCTGGCAAGCTCCGGTGATGGACGTCTCGACGCTGCTCGTGGTGATCGTGTGCCTCGGCACCGGCGGCGCGGTCGGCTGGCTCGCGGCCCGGTCCCGCTCGGCTGCCGACATCGCCCGGCTGGATGCCACCCTCACCGCGACCCGCGACGGCGAGGGCCGGCTTGAGCAGTCCATGCGGGCGTTGAGCTACGAGGCCACCGCGCAGTCGCAGGAGGCGGTGGCCCGTGCCGTCGCGCCGCTGCACGAGACGCTGCGCCGCTACGAGCAGCGGGTCGCCGAGCTGGAACACGACCGGGTCGACGCGTACGCCGAGCTGCGCGAGCAGGTCCGCTCGATGAGCGCCGTCTCCGGCGAGCTGCGCACCGAGACCAAACAGTTGGTGGCCGCGTTGCGCGCGCCGCAGGTGCGGGGCCGCTGGGGCGAGCACCAGTTGCGCCGGATCGTCGAGGCCGCCGGCATGCTTGAGCACTGCGACTTCTCCGAGCAGGTCACCGCCGCCACCGACGACCACGTCGTACGCCCGGATCTGGTGGTACGGCTGCACGGCGGCCGGTCGGTGGTGGTGGACGCCAAGGCGCCGTTCGACGCGTACCTCACGGCGATGGAAGCCCGTGACGAGCGCGGCCGGAACACCCACCTCGACGCGCACGCACGGCACCTGCGGGGGCACGTCGACGCGCTGGCGGCCAAGTCGTACTGGTCGGCGTTCGACAGCTCCCCCGAGTTCGTGGTGCTGTTCGTGCCCGCCGACCCGTTCCTCGACGTGGCGCTGCAACGTGACCCGACGCTGCTGGAGCACGCCTTCGCCCGCAACGTCGTGCTCGCCACGCCGGCGACCCTCGTCGCGCTGCTCCGCACCGTGGCCTACTCGTGGCGGCAGGAGGCGCTGGCCCGCAACGCGCTGGCGGTGCACACCCTCGCCCGGGAGCTGTACGGCAGGCTCTCCACCCTCGGCGACCACGTGGGCAAACTCGGGTCGTCGCTGGCCGGGGCGGTGACGGCGTACAACCGGGCCGTCGGCTCGCTGGAGGCCCGGGTGCTGGTCAGCGCCCGCAAGCTCGCCGAGCTCGGCGTATCGGACGAGGAACTGGCGGTCCCGGCGCAGGTCGAGCTGACGCCCCGCCAGCCGCAGGCGCCCGAGCTGCTCGACGGCGCCGAGCGCGACCGCTGATCAGGGCGCCGCTGCCGGTCAACCCTTGCGGGCGCCCTCCACGACGAACGGGGTGCCCTGCTGGCAGGTGGTCATCATGCCCGCCTCCACCCGGCCGGTGACAGTGACCCGCGACCCGGCGACCAGCACGTCCCGGGGGCCGCCGATCAGCAGGTACCCGTCGAGCAGCAGGCAGTTCGGCTCCACCCCGGCGGTGACGGTGCCGGTGAGTTCGGTGGCGCCGACCGGCGGCGGGAGGCTGGGGCCGCCGGGAGGCTTGAGCGTCTCCGTCGCGGTCGACGGGGCAGGTGCCGTGGGGGGCAGCGCGGTGGGTTGTTCGGTCACCGGCGTGGGCGTACCGGGACCGGCGGGGTCATCGGTCGGCGTACCGCAGGCACTCAGCGCCGCGCAGACGACCAGGGCGGGGACGACGAGCCGAAGGATCCTCATGCCGACTTCGACGCACCGGGACGTCCCGGCGTTCCCACAGTGATCGCCGAAACGGCGCTCAGCCGCGTGCGGCTGCGGCGGCCTTCATGTCCCGCTTCAGCTCCTGCGGCAGCGAGAAGGTGAGCCGCTCGTTGGCGGTGGTGATCTCCTCGACGTCGCCGAACCCACGCTCGGCAAGGTACGCGAGCACGTCCTGGACCAGATCGTCCGGAACGCTCGCGCCGGAGGTCACGCCCACGGTGCGGGCGTCGACGAGCCAGGCGTCGTCGATCTCGTGGGCGAAGTCCACGAGATGACCGGCGCGGGCGCCGGCGTCCAGGGCAACCTCGACCAGCCGGACCGAGTTCGAGGAGTTCGTCGAGCCGACGACGATCACCACGTCGCACTCGGGGGCGATCTCCTTGACGACGTGCTGCCGGTTGGAGGTGGCGTAGCAGATGTCGTCGCTGGGCGGGGACTGCAACAGCGGCAGCCGCTGCTTGAGCCGGGCGACGGTCTCCAGCGTCTCGTCCACCGAGAGCGTGGTCTGGGAGAGCCAGACCACCTTCGCCGGGTCCCGGACAGTGATCTTGTCGGCGTCGTCGGGGCCGTCCACAAGCTGGATGTGGGCGGGAGCCTCACCGGCGGTGCCGATGACCTCCTCGTGGCCCTCGTGGCCGATCAGCAGGATGTCGTAGTCCTCGGCGGCGAACCGCTTCGCCTCGTGGTGCACCTTGGTGACAAGCGGGCAGGTCGCGTCGATCGCCTTCAGCGAGCGCGCCCTGGCCTGCTCGTAGACCTCGGGGGCCACACCGTGCGCGGAGAAGATGACTGTGGCGCCCTCGGGCACCTCCTCGTTCTCCTCCACGAAGATCGCACCCTGGGCCTCCAGGGTCTGAACGACATGCTTGTTGTGCACGATCTGCTTACGGACGTAGATCGGGGCGCCGTAGAGCTTCAGCGCCTCCTCGACGGTCTGCACCGCGCGGTCGACGCCCGCGCAGTAGCCGCGGGGCTTGGCCAGGAGCACGCGCTTGCCGGTCCGGGAAGTCGCTTCAGCCTGAGTCACCCACTCATCCTACCCACCACCACTCCCGCCTCACCTGACGCGCGTTGATCATGACGTTGCGCTGCGACAGGCCGAACGGGCGCGCGCCGGGGGCCGACGGAGGTGGGCCTTAGGGTGGGCCTGTGAGTGATTCCGCACGGGTGGGAGCCAGCACCGCCGAGGAGCCGTGGCCGGTTCGGGTGGTCAGCCAGAAGGTCGGGGCGTGGATCGCCAAACTCGGCTGGGTCTGGGTGGACGGACAGGTGGCGCAGATCAGCCGCCGGCCGGGCGCCGCCACAGTCTTCCTCACCCTGCGCGACCCGTCGGCCGACCTGAGCCTTACCGTCACCACCAACCGGGACGTACTGGACGCCGGGGCACCCGAGCTGCGCGAGGGCGCCCGCGTGGTGCTGCATGCCAAACCGGAGTTCTACGCCGCCCGGGGCACGTTGAGCCTGCGCGCCGACGAGATCCGGCAGGTGGGCCTCGGCGAGCTGCTGGCCCGGCTGGAGAAGCTCAAGAAACTGCTCGCCGCCGAAGGGCTGTTCGACCGGGCCCGCAAGCGCCGGCTGCCGTTCCTGCCCGGCCGCATCGGGTTGATCACCGGCCGCGCCTCGGCCGCCGAACGGGACGTGCTGACGAACGCTCGGCGACGCTGGCCGGCTGTGGAGTTCCGGACGGTGAACGTCGCAGTGCAGGGCCCGTCCGCGGTTCCGCAGATCATCGACGCGCTCAAGGTGTTGGACGCCGACCCGAGCATCGACGTCATCATCATCGCCCGAGGTGGTGGCGGCATCGAGGACCTGCTGCCGTTCTCCGACGAGGCGCTCTGCCGCGCGGTGTTCGGCTGCCGTACCCCGGTGGTCAGCGCGATCGGCCACGAGACGGACGCGCCGCTCATCGACTACGTCGCCGACCTGCGGGCCTCCACCCCCACCGACGCGGCCAAGCGGGTGGTCCCGGACCTCACCGAGGAGGTACGCCTCATCGGCCAGGCACGGCACCGCCTCCAGCGGGCGGTCCGCAACCTGGTCGACCGCGAGACCCACCGCCTGGACAGCCTGCGCTCCCGGCCGGTGCTGGCCCGGCCGCAGGTGATGGTGGAGCACCGCGCGACCGAGCTGGCCGCGCTGCGCCAGCGGGCCGGCCGCTGCCTCGACCACCGGCTCACCGGCGCCGACGCCGAACTGCGGCACACGTTGGCCCGCCTCCGCGCGCTCTCCCCCGCCGCCACCCTCGACCGGGGGTACGCGATAGTGCAGCGCGCCGACGGCCACGTGGTCCGCGCGGCGACCGAGGTCGGCAAGGGCGACCCCCTGCGGGTACGCCTTGCCGACGGCGAGCTGGCCGCGACAGTGGACGGCTGACCGGCGACTGCGCGAGGCGAAACACCGGCGGCAGCGGGCGACACGGCGACTGCGGGAGGGGTGTGCTGAGATGGACGCGATGACTGACGACACGAAGGCCGGGCCGGACGAGCGGCTCAGCTACGAGCAGGCGCGGGCCGAGCTGGCCTCGGTGGTCGAGCGGCTGGAGGCCGGCGGCACGTCCCTGGAGGAGTCGCTGGCGCTCTGGGAGCGCGGCGAGGCGCTGGCGGTGATCTGCCAGCGCTGGCTGGACGGCGCCCGGGCGCGGATCGAGGCCGCCCGCCAGGAACCCGCCTCCTGAGCGCGCCAGGATGCGCCGGTGGGGCGACCGAAGCCGCCCCACCCGCGTACTACGTCAGTTGAACAGGCTGTAGAGCTCGGCCGGCGCCTCGACGACCTGGTCCGCCGGCGGCTTCTGCGCGGCGGTGGCGGCACCGTAGTCCGAGTACGTCATCTTGATCTCCTGGGCGGCGGTCTGACCGGCGGCCGGGAGTTGCAGCACCAGCTCGCTGAGCCGGCCCTGCGGGTCCACCTTCGCGGTGAACGGGACTGTCTTCGCCTGGGTGCCCAGCGCGGCGATCGTGGCGGCGTTGAGCGAGCCGGCCTCGGCAGCCTTGGTGATGTCGATGGTGCCGGCGTACGTGCCGGTGCCGGTGCTGCGTACCTCGGTGATGCCCTGGGTCAGCACCGCGCTGCCGGCCGGGTCGACCTTGTCGAAGTCGAAGCCGAGGTTCTTGTTGCCCTTGATGCGGGCCTGGTCCAGGTGCTGGTACTTGCCGAGGTTGAGCTGCTTGATGGCGGGCAGGCTGTCGGCGGCGGGGCCGGTCAGCTCCAGCTTGACCCAGCTGTCCGGCTTGGCGTGGATCACGTCGAGCTTCATGGCCAGGTCGGACGAGGGGCCGCCGATGGCGACCTTCAACGCCGCGCTCTGGCTCGGCTGGTGCACCTGCCCCTCGGCCGTGGAGCCGGCACCGGAGAGGGTGAACCGGAAGTTGCCGTTGCTGATCTCCTTGGTGGAGTCGAGCAGGGCCTGTTTGGCGTCGCCGGCCACGGGGGTGCCGGACGCGCTTGGCGTGCCGGACGCGCTCACCGTCGGGGTGGCGGTCGATCCGGCGTTGCCTGTCGTTCCGCCGGCGCAGGCAGCCAGGGCGGGCGTGAACAGAGCGGCGGCTACCAGGCCGGCACTGAGTCGTCGAACAGTCATGTGTGTCTCCCAAGGGGGTCACCCGACGACCTGGTCGGCGCCGGAAACCGGGCGACGCGGCAGCACCGTCGGCCGCGCCGCGCGACCCGGGCCGAGCAGCGCGCCCGGGTCACTCCCTCTTTGTTCCCTGCCGACGGGTCGGACAATCACCCTTCTACGGGGTGTATCGATGTCGGCCCGAATCAGCGCAGCGCGCCGGCCAGTTCGCGCAGCTCGTTGTCCCGGGCGTCGCCGACGATGAGCACCGTTCGGGTCGGCTCCAGCAGCACCAGCGCCTGTTGGTTGCCCCTGGCGGTGTAGCGCTGCCAGGTGCGCCCGGCCAGCTCCGTCTGGCCCTGTGGCTGACTCTCGGCGGTCAGTTCGGCGGGAAGCAGCCGTTCCGCCGGCAGGCTGCTCTGCAACAGCTGCACACCACGCCCCTCCGGCGTGAGGTAGCCGAGTCGCAGGTTCGCCCCACCCTCGACGGTCTGGTAGCGGGCGCTCACCGTCCGCCAGTCGGAGCCGAGCCCCTGCGGCTGGCTCACCGGGAAGGCGTTCGCCGCCTGGGCCTGCTCGATCGCCGGGGCGGGGTCGATCTCGGTGGCCTGGTCACCGCCGAGGAAGCCCCTGTAGAACGCCAGCAGCAGCGCGATCGGGATCAGCAGCACCAGCAGTGAGATCGCCATGTCCTTCGGCGACCGCTCGGACTTCGCTGCGGTCGCCCTCGGCGGCGTGGGCCGTCCGCCCGTCACGTCGTCGGCGTCGGATGGACCGCGCGGGGCAGGCGAATCCACCGGAGGTTGCGCCGTCGGCTCCGCGGCGACCAGGGCAGGCTCGCCGCCGGCAGGGGCCGTCGGGCCGGTCGCGCCGGGCACGGCACCGGCAGGGTGGTCGACCGGCGGCTGGCCGTCGGGCGGCGTGCGGTCGGCGGGTACGCGATCAGCTGGCTGTGCGGGTTCCACCCCGTCATCTTCGCAGCCGCCCGACCGGCGGTATCCGGCCCATCACCGCCCCGCGCCGACGCCGGGTCGGCCATCGTGTGAGGATCAGCGACAAAGCCGACGGCGGGGCCGCTCTTCCGTCGGCTGTCCCCGCACCGTCGCGAGGAGGAGCAGCCGTCATGACGAACACCAGGACGCGGATCCCACAGGATCTCGACCGTAACCTTGCCCTCGACCTGGTAAGGGTCACGGAGGCCGCGGCGATGGCCGCTGGCCGTTGGGTCGGCCGGGGCGACAAGGAGGGCGGCGACGGAGCCGCCGTCGACGCCATGCGCAAGCTGATCAACTCCATCCAGATGCGTGGCGTCGTGGTGATCGGCGAGGGCGAGAAGGACAACGCCCCGATGCTCTTCAACGGTGAACAGGTCGGCGACGGCACCGGCCCGGAGGTGGACGTAGCTGTCGACCCGGTCGACGGCACCACCCTCATGAGCAAGGGCATGCCGAACGCGGTGGCGGTGCTCGCCGTGTCCGAGCGGGGCGCGATGTTCGACCCGAGCGCCGTCTTCTACATGGAGAAGCTCGCCGTCGGCCCCGCGTACGCCGATGTGGTGGACATCAACGCCGGGGTGGCCGAGAACCTGCGCCGGATCGCCAAGGTCAAGGGCACCGACGTGTCGGAGGTGACGGTCTGCGTGCTGGACCGTAGCCGCCACGACGACCTGGTCACGCAGATCCGCCGGGCCGGGGCCGGCATCCGGTTCATCTCCGACGGCGACATCGCGGGTTCCATCGCGGCGGCCCGTGGCGAGTCGGACGTCGACGTGCTGATGGGCATCGGCGGCACCCCCGAGGGCATCATTTCGGCCTGCGCGCTGAAGTGCATGGGAGGCGCGATGCAGGCCAAGCTGTGGCCGCGCGACGACGAGGAGCGCGAGAAGGCGCTCGCCGCCGGGCACGACCTGGACCGGGTGCTGGGCACCGACGACCTGGTCACCGGCGACAACTGCTTCTTCGTGGCGACAGGTGTCACCTCCGGCGACCTGCTGCGCGGGGTGCGTTACCGGGCCGGTGGCGCGTACACGCAGTCGATCGTGATGCGGTCGAAGAGCGGCACCATCCGGGTGATCGACTCGTACCACCGGTTGGAGAAGTTGGCGCTCTACTCCGCTGTCGACTTCGACGGTCGCCCCCTCGCCGAACAGGAGTGACAGCCACCGGCACCGCGACATCGCAGACCCTGTCAGCCACCCGCCGGATCACCGGCGTCGCGCTGGCATCGGTCTCCGGGGTCGCGGTGGCGGTGCAGTCCCGGATCAACGGCGAGTTGGGCGTACGCCTGGCCGACGGGTTCGCCGCCGCGGTGGTCTCGTTCGGGTTGGGTCTGCTGGTGCTGCTGGTGCTGGTCCCCGCCACCCCGGCCGGGCGGCGGGGCCTTGTCGCGCTGCGGTCCGCCCTCAGGACCGGTGTGCTGCGGCCGTGGCAGTGCCTCGGCGGCACGTGCGGGGCTTTCCTGGTGGCCACCCAGGGGCTGACCATCGGCAGGTTGGGTGTGGCGGTCTTCACCGTGGCGGTTGTCGCCGGCCAGTCCGGCAGCAGCCTCGCCGTGGACCGGGCGGGGATCGGGCCGATGGGCCGGCAGCCGGTCACCCGGCAGCGGCTGGCAGGGGCGGTGCTCACCGTGCTCGCGGTCGTGCTGGCGGTCGGCGACCGTCTGAGCGACCCGGGCTCGCTGGCATTGGCGCTGCTGCCTCTGCTGGCCGGGGTGGGCGTCGCCTGGCAGCAGGCTGCCAACGGCCGGGTCCGGGCGGCATCCGGCAGCGCGTTGACCGCCACGCTCGTCAATTTCACAGTCGGCACTGTCGCCCTGCTCGTCGCGTTCTCGATCGACCTGGCGGGGCGCGGCTGGCCCGTCGGCCACCTGCCGAGCGAGCCGTGGCTCTACCTGGGCGGCCCGATCGGCGTCGTGTTCATCGCGATCGCCGCCACTGTCGTGCGGTTCACGGGTGTGCTGCTGCTCGGCCTGGCCACCATCGCCGGCCAGGTCGTCAGCGCGGTCCTGCTGGACCTGGTGCTGCCCACCCCGGCGTCGCACCCCGGCGTGACCACCGTGTTGGGGGCGGCGCTGACAATGGCGGCCGTGCTTGTCGCCGCGCTCGCGCCGCCGGCCCGCTCGCGCCGCCGGCCCGCCGCTGACCCGGCCCGCGTGCCGAACGCTCAGCGCGGTGGCAGCCCCGCCGGGTAGGACGGGTCAGGCACCGTCGGCGGGCGCACCGGGTGCCGGCGCTCGTACGCGCGGGGCGCGTCGACAAGACGGGCGTTCCGGACGGCAAGCCACAGGCCCGGTATCGCGGCCAGCAGGGCAAGCGTCACAGCGGACCGGGTACGCGCCGGCGTGCCGTACAGCCAGCCGATCAGCGGCAGCCCTGCGAGCAGCACGGTGAGCAGGAAAGTGCTCAGCGTCCGCCTGGTCCATCGGGGCGTTGCGCCCTGGTAGCGGGGTCGCACGAGCAGGGCTGTCGCGGCCAGGAAGCCCATGGGCACGATGATGAACAGCAGCGCCATGAACGTGTCGGTGTCATCGTCGCGGCCCCAGACCACCGCCAGCAGGGTCCCCGAGAGCAGCACCGACAGGCCGCCGGTGAACCCCCACCAGCCGGGACCTCGACCGCGGCGGATCGCCAGGTGGCCGGCGAGCACGGTGACCATGGAGCCGAGGGTCAGCGCGAGCGCGACGGCGAGCAGCAGGTCCAACTGACGTCGAGCGGGTCCGCCGCTCCCCAACTCGGGGGGAGCGCCCCGCGCACCGAGGTACGCGTCGCCGAGGAAGCCGACACGCCGCCACCCGCCGTCCGACCAGCGGTGTACGAAGCCGTCCCGACCGTTGGCGACGAGCACCTCATGACCGCCGCTGCCCGCGGGGTAGACGATCAGGTCGCGGGAGGCGAAGTGCCTGTCCACGTCGCCCGGGCTCCAGGACCGCCGGGCCAGGTCCTCCCGTTGGGCGTCCGACACCTCCCAGGCCACGTGCCAGGTCGTGCCGCCGTCGTCGCTCTGCTCCACCCGAAGGTGCCCGGCGACCGCCCGGTAGCACCGTCGGGGGTCGGCCGGCACGCACGCCTGCCGCTGGCCGGCGCTCTGGCTGGACAGTCGCCGTTGTTCGTCGAGGTCGGCTTCTCGCCAGGTGGCTCCGAGGTCGTCGCTGACCGACCAACGGCCGTCCGTCGCGCTCGTCGGCCACGGGGTCAGATCCGTGCCGGAGCCGACCGAGACCGCCGGGTGGCCGTCGACAAATGCCGTGCTGATCGCGTACGGGTAGTGGACAGCGCTCGTCGCCGCCACCGCCAGCACCGCCGGCGGCAGCACCACCAGCAGCCGGACCAGCCGGGCGGTCCGTTGGCGCACCGGCCGGCGACGGGACCGCGTCCAGCTCCACCAGGCCAGCCCGAGCGCCGGCACTGCGAGCAGGTCGGTCGGGTCGGCTCGGACAAGCGAGGCTCCGGCAAGCACGGTCCAGACCGACGAGGCCAGCTCGGCGGCGTACCCGCTGGATTTGACGACCGCGAACCCGGCGCCCACCGAGACCAGGCCGACCAGCCCGGCGGACCGGGCCGACATCCGTGGCACCACAAGGGTCAGCAGCACCGCGACCAGCGGTGGTGCGAGAACCAGCCCGGCGACGTCACTCAGCTTGCCGGTCACCAGGCCGGGCAGGGCCGGCTTCAGCACATGGTCGTTGACGACCAGTACGACAAGGGCGAGCAGGGTGGTGGGGTGGCAGAGCCAGGCCAGGGTCCTCGGCGCGCCGTCGTGCGGTGTCTCGGGGCCGCTCATCCCCTCAGGGTCGAGGGGACGCGTCTCGTTGCGGCAACGGAATGGCCCGCGTCCGATATCGACTCGGCCCTGACGGGTCGACGGCGTGGCGGTTCAGTGGCGCAGTCCCGCGACGGTCTCGGTGAGGGCGGCGTCCAGCGGAGTCGCTTCGATGCCAAGGGCTGCGGAGGCGGCGGTCGAGTCCATCAGAAACGGCCGGTCGAACTGGTAGGCGGTCTCGCGCAGTTCCCGGGCCAGCGGGTTGATCAGGCCACCCAGCCACAGCATCGGGTACGGCATCCGGGTCAGTTTCGGCGCTGGTGCGCCGGCCAGCGCCGCCGCCCGGGTGGCCAACTCACGCATCGGCACAGCGGGTGTGCTGGGCACGTGCCAGGCGCGACCCCAGGCCGCCGGGTCGGTGGCGGCTGCGACGAGGGTACGGGCGACGTCCGGAATGTACGTCCAGGTGTGCGGGGCGTCCCAGTCGACGGGCAGGACGACCCGCTGCCCGGCGAGCACCCGGGGCAGCACCATCATCGCCAGCGACGTGCCGTTGACGCCGAGGTAGTCGGAGCCGCGTACCTCGGTGACCCTGACCCGACCGGCCTCGTGGGCGACGAGAGCGTCGGCCCACATCTGGTTGCGGACCCGCCCCTTGATCCCGGCTGCCGCCGCAGGGGTCTGTTCGGTCATCGGGCCGTCGACCGGCCCGTACCCGTAGAGGTTGCCGACCGTGGCGAGCACCGCGCCGGATCGCTCGGCGGCGGTGAGCAGCGCGGCGGCCAACGGCGGCCAGTCGATGGGCCAGCGGTGGTACGCCGGGTTCGCGCAGTTGTAGAGCACCTGCGCGCCGCTGGCCAGTGTGGTGAGCCGGTCGGCGTCGGCAGCGTCGGCAGCGACGCGTTCGATGCCCGGGTGTTCCGGTCCGGCGCCCCGCCGGCTGAGGACCCGGACCTGCTCACCTCGTTCGGCGAGGAGGCGGGCGGTCGCGGTGCCGACCGGACCGGTGCCGACGATCACGTGGAGTGCCATGAGATAGACCTTTCGAAGCGATGATCCGAATAGAGAGCACTGCTCTCGGCTGACCAGGATGACCTACCACAAGCACTCATGTCTAGAGCACTGCTCTCTTTTTGGATTGGCGATCCATCTCATGGCAGACTCCTCCCGTGCCCGCCTCCTCGATCCGCGCCCGGGTCCGCACCGAGATGCTCGACGAGATCAAGGCGGTGGCCCGCCGGCACCTCGCCACCGACGGCGCCAACCTGTCGCTGCGCGCCGTGGCGCGGGACATGGGCATGGTTTCGTCGGCCATCTACCGCTACTTTCCGAGCCGGGACGACCTGCTCACGGCGCTGATCATCGAGGCCTACGACGCCCTCGGCGAGGCGGTGGAGATCGCCGCCGCCGACCGCGACCAGCTCGACCTGCGCGCCCGTTGGCAGGCGGCGTGCCGGGCGGCCCGGGACTGGGCGATCGCCCACCCCTCCGAGTACGCGCTGCTCTACGGCAGCCCGGTCCCCGGATACGCCGCTCCCGACGACACCGTCGGCCCGGCCCAACGTCCGCCGCTGGCCCTGGTCGGCCTGCTCCGTGAAGGGCTGGGGGCCGGACTGCTCAGCCCTCCGCCTGCCGATGAGCTGCCGCCGCTGCTACACGACGACCTGACCGAGCTGGCCGACACGCTCTTTCCCGGGTTGCCCCCGGCCCTGCTGGCCCGGGGCATGGCCGGCTGGACCCAGCTCTTCGGGCTGATCAGCTTCGAGTTGTTCGGCCGGCTCAACCGCACCGTCGCACACCGGGACGCGTACTTCGACCATCAGGTCGGGCTGCTGGCCGACCTGATCGGCCTACCCCCGTCGCGCTGACGCAGGAGACGTCGCGGTTCGCGGCGTCGCTCAGCCGGCGTCGGAGGAGTGCCCAGGGAACAGGTGTGCGCTCGGATCGATGGCCACCGCCGCGTTGTTCACTGCCGTGGCGGCCTCGCCGAAGCCGGTCGCGATGAGCCGGACCTTGCCCGGATATTCGGTGATGTCGCCGGCCGCGAAGACCCGGGGCAGGTTCGTGGCCATGGCGCTGTCGACAAGGATGTGGCGACGGTCCAGGCGCAGCCCCCACTCGGCGAGCGGGCCCAGGTCGGCGGTGAAGCCGAGGGCGGCCACCACGGTGTCCACCGGCAGCGTCTCGGCGGCGCCACCGCGCACTGTCACCTCCGCGCCGGTCACCGCGCCGTCACCGAGCAGCCGGGTGACCTCGGCGTTGACCACCACCCGCACCGGCAGCGACAGCACCCGGGCGACAGTCGAGGCGTGCGCCCGGAACTTCTCCCGCCTGTGCACAAGCGTCACCGAGCGGGCCAGCGGTTGCAGGGCCAGCGCCCAGTCGAATGCGGAGTCCCCGCCGCCGACGATCAGCACGTCCCGGTCGGTCAGCTCGGTCGGGTCGGTGACGAAGTAGACGATCCCGGTGCCGGGCGCGCCGTCGGCGCAGGGCAACGGGCGTGGGCTGAAGCTGCCCAGCCCGCCGGTGATCACGACCGCGCCGCAGGCGAGCTGGTCGCCGCCAGCGAGGCCGAGCACCGGCCGGCCATCGGCGTAGGAGAGCTTCTCGGCCCGGGTGCCGAGCAGGTACTGCGGACCGAACGGGGCCGCCTGGGCGACCAGATTGGACACCAGGTCGCGGCCCTTGATGGAGGGAAACCCGGCCACGTCGAGGATCAGCTTCTCCGGATACATGGCGCTGACCTGGCCGCCCGGCTCCGGCAGCGCGTCGATCACCGCCACCGACAAACCACGGAAACCGGCGTAGTACGCGGCGAAGAGCCCGGACGGGCCGGCCCCGATCACGGCAACATCGACCTCGTGCATGGCGTACCGTCGCTTTCCGCTCACGGATCAACGCGTGCTGATCACGACGGTAAGCGGGTCGCAGCGGTCGGGCAAGCACGTCCCAGAGGCGCGCCGACGGGCAGGTCAGGGCAGGCTGAGCGTGGATCCCGAATAGTCCGGCCCGTCGACGGTGGGACGGCGGCGACGGAACAGGATCGCCGCCACGACGCCGCCGAGCAGCCCGAACAGGTGCCCCTGCCAGGAGATCCGCTCGTCGGTGGGGAGGATGCCGACCAACTGCCACCCGTAGAGCAGACCGACGAGCAGGAAGACGGCGAAGTTCCACCAGCTGCGCTCGACGATGCCCCGCGTGAGCAGGATGCCCAGGTAGCCGAAGATCACCCCGCTGGCGCCGACCACCACCGAGTTGGGCGAGCCGGTGAACCACACGCCGAGCCCACTCACCAGGATGATGATCAGGGTCGACCAGAGGAACCGGCGGGCACCGGCGGCCAGCACGAAGGTGCCGAGCAGGATCAGCGGGATGCTGTTGCTGTAGAGGTGGTCGAAGCCGTGGTGCAGAAACGGCGAGAAGAAGACCCCGTCGAGCCCGTCGATGCGCTGCGGGATGATGCCGGCCGTGGCGTCCAGGCCGAAGTCGAGACCCTGGTCGATGGCCTCGATGAAGAAGAGGAACGGGACCACCGCGCACATCGCGACGAAGGCCCGACCGAGCGCGGCGTAGAACGCCTCGGTGCCGAATCGGAACGGGTCGCCGCTTGACGGGTGCAGGGTCACCCCCCAACTGCTATCAGCAAAAAGGCCCAACCGCCACTCACGTCCCGTCCGAGCAGTCAGGTGTACGACGACGGCGGGGGGGGGGGGGGGCCCCCCCCCCCCCCCCGGGGGATGGGAGAAAGGGGTTTTTTTTTTGTAGGAAATCCACGGCCCCCCGGGCGGGTTTTTTCTTCCCGCCTTTTCTGCCCCACGGTTTCGCCCCCCTCTACAGCAACAGCACCCCTCTGATCCTGCTCGGCACCTTCGTTCTGGCCCCCGGTGCCCGCCGGTTCCTCTGGTCGACCGAGTTGCGGGCCTTGTGGTTCCAGCCGCTCTCCTTGGTCCAGAGCTTCTCCAGGCAGGGGAACTCGGAGATGCCGAAGCCCGCGTCGATCATCATCGCGCAGCCGATCTTGCGGTTGCCGCTGTACTCGGCGCAGGATTCCGGGATCGGCCCGTCGTACGGCTTGGCGGCCTGCGTGGCAGCCTTCTCGGCCGCCTTCCGCTCGGCCTTGCGGGCGGCTGCGGCGGCCTCGGCCTTGCGGGCCCGCTCGGCGGCCTCCTTGGCGGCCTGCTCGGCCCGCAGCTTGGCCTGGTATTCGGCGGCCCGCTGCTTGGCGAACGCGACCTGGTGGGTGGACTGCCGCTCGCGCTGGTAGGCGATGTCGACCCGGTCTACCTCAAGGCCGGCCTGAGCGGTCAGGCCTTGTTGCTGAGTTTCGCGGTCTTCGCCCAGGTAGAAGCCACCGGCAACGCCCACGGAGAGCAGGGCGACAGCAGCCGTACGGGCACCCAACCGGCTCCACAGCCGACTCACGAAGTGGTCCCTTCGTCGGGGGCAAGGACACGGCGCGACGCCGGGCCAGAGAGGCCGTCAGCCGTGCCGCGAGCGCCCCGACCGGTGTGCCGGTCGCGCCGACGCACCGATCGTCACCGACGCTGCCCATCCCTGGGCAACGATCACCAGCGATCCCCGTGGTGCGTGGGCGCTCGTTGGACACCATCGCGCACAGTGAGGCTGATGGGAAACCAACAAGCCGCTTTGTGATCTGCACCACAGCTAAAATGCGGACGAAACCCTACAAAGCACCCATCAAAGCGGGATGTCCTCCAGAAGATCCGTCACCATCGCGGCGATCGGCGAGCGCTCCGAACGGCTGAGCGTGACATGAGCGAAGAGGGGATGGCCCTTCAACGCCTCGATGACGGCGGTCACACCGTCGTGACGGCCGACCCGCAGGTTGTCCCGCTGCGCCACATCGTGGGTGAGCACCACCCGGGAGCCCTGCCCGATCCGGGACAGCACCGTCAGCAGCACCCCGCGCTCAAGCGACTGGGCCTCGTCCACGATCACGAAGGCGTCGTGCAGACTGCGCCCCCGGATGTGGGTCAGCGGCAGCACCTCGAGAATGCCCCGCGAGGTGACCTCCTCCAGCACGTTCTCGTGCACCACCGCACCGAGCGTGTCGAAGACCGCCTGGGCCCACGGCGACATCTTCTCCGACTCCGACCCCGGCAGGTAGCCCAACTCCTGGCCACCCACGGCGTACAGAGGGCGGAACACGATCACCTTCTTGTGCCGGCGGCGCTCCATGACCGCCTCCAGGCCGGCGCAGAGCGCCAACGCCGACTTGCCGGTGCCGGCCCGACCGCCCAGCGAGACGATCCCGATCGACTCGTCGAGCAGCAGGTCGAGAGCGACGCGCTGTTCTGCCGAGCGGCCGTGCAGACCGAACGCCTCCCGGTCGCCCCGCACCAGCCGGACGGACTTGTCCGGCAGCACCCGGCCGAGCGCGGAGCCGCGCGTCGAGTGCAGCACCAGGCCGGTGTGGCAGGGCAGACCGGCGGCCTCGTCGACGTCGAGCGACTCCCCGGCGTACAGCGAGGAGATCTGCTCCTCACTCAGGTCCAGCTCGGACATGCCGGTCCAGGTCGGGTCGCTGGCCTGGCCGTGCCGGTACTCGTCGGCCCGCAGGCCCACCGAGGCGGCCTTGACCCGCAGCGGCATGTCCTTGCTGACGAGCGTGACCTCCCGGCCCTCAGCGGCGAGGTTGAGCGCCACGGAGAGGATGCGGGCGTCGTTGCTCTCGGTACGGAAGCCGGGTGGCAGCACCCCGTCGTCGGTGTGGTTCAGCTCCACCCGCAGCGTGCCGCCGGCGTCGTTGGCGGGCACCGGGGTGTCCAACCGGCCATGCTGGATCCGCAGCTCGTCGAGCATCCGCAGCGACTGCCGGGCGAACCAGCCCAGCTCCGGATGGTGCCGCTTGCCCTCCAACTCGGTGATAACCACAAGCGGCAGCACCACCTCGTGCTCGGCGAACCGGTGGAAAGCCGCGGGGTCGGACAGCAGCACGGACGTGTCCAGAACGAACGCCTGCCCGGCTGGTCGCGGCTCCTCGGGCTCGACCGGCGCGACGGCCGGCGCACGGCGGCTCCGGGTGGCGCGGCGGGTCGTGGCAGTCGCGGCCGGGGTCTGGTCGGCACCGGCGGTGATACGGCGAGTCGTCACAGGCCTGCTCCGACGGATGGGCACCCGCCACCCGCGTTCCGCCTCGTCCGGTGCCCGGGACACGGGGTCGGATGCGGAACCCCGTGTGCGAGGTCGCAGATCCGGGCGGACCGGCTGGCCCGGGAGAACCCCGCGCCATGCCTAGACGCTAGCGGCGGCGGCCCGTCCCGGCTAGTGCCGTGATCGTGGATCTCCGGAGACAGCCCTGTGAACACCGCGCCGACGGGTCGACATCTCGTGCCGGCAGCGGGGCGCGGCGAGGTGCCGGCAGCGGGCGCGGCGAGCCGGCCGGGATGCATGCCCCCTGCGCGCATCCCGGCCGGCGGGGCCACCGTCACCGGTCTGACGTGACCCCGACGGTGCGTGTCCGCCGCGGACGACGCACCGCGTTCGTGGCGCCGGTCGGCGGACCGCTCCCCCCGAGCGGTCCGCCGACCGGCTCAACCGGTGCGTCGAACGAGTGTGCCGGTCGGGTGCCGCCCGGTGATCGGGGCGGCCGGCGCGGTGAACGACGAGCCGGTGTAGGTGGTGCCAGGGCGGGCCACGGTGCCTGCGGAGCGGACGGAGCCCCCCGAGGAGACCGACAGAGCGGAGGCGATCGCCGCCTGGGCGTCACGCCGGCGCCGGTTCCAGGCACCCCTGTCGCCGTCGAAGTAGCCCTGCCGGTAACCGAAGCGGTAGCCGATGCGATAGCTCAGCTGCCCGTGCAGCCGGCCGGCCGCATAGCTGGTGGCGGCGAGCACCAGGACGAGGAAGACCGCGAGGAAGGGGCTCATCGGGCGGCCCCGACGCTGCCCGTACGCCGTTTCATCGTTCCTCCGGCTCGACAGCGGTCGGGTCCACGACGAGGAGCCGGTCCAGGTCGTCGGTGCTGACCTCCTCGACCAGCTCGACGCTGATCCGGCAGCCGTCCAGCACGACCTCGGCCACTGAGGAACGGCGGATCTCCCCGCCGGCGTCGTAGACCCGGACGCTCAGCTCCGGGCAGCCGAGGTGGGTACGCCAGGCGTTCCACTCGGTACGGTCGCTGACGCTCAACGACAGGTATCGGCAGCCTCGGGCGAGGTAGAGGCGCCACGGGGCGCTCAGCCCTGCGGCCACCCCGTCGGCGATCAGCCCGAAGGCCTGGGCTCGGGTGGCGAGCTCGGTCACCACACCCCCCTGGCGCCGGGGGCGTGACGCATGCGAGCACCAATCGTCTCATGCACGTGACACACCGTAGATTGTCCCATGGACGTGACAGTATCAGCTTTTCGTCTGTTTACCTTCGCCACTACGGGCATCTATTCTGCCCGGGTGACACCCCTCAAGAGTGGCCCTGGATCGTTTACGGGAGATCCGAGGATCCCGTCACGTCCGCGTGACAACAGCGTGCCTGGCCGCACGCCGGTTCCCGCTTGGCCGTACCGTCACGGGGTGACCGAGACGGCCAATGCGCGAAAGATCGCCTTCGCCACCTTCGTCCGGCGTGCCCTCGACGAGGCGCGAGCCACCCGGGCCTGGAGCGGCACCGAGGTGTCCCGACGTACCGGCGTCTCCCGGCAGACCGTCAACAGGTGGGTCCGTGGCGACTGGGCCAGCGACCCCGAGGCCGAACGGGTCGTGGCCTTCTGCGAGGGCCTCGGGTTGAACCCCGCAGCCGCCTTCGCCGCGCTCGGTTGGGACCGCACCGCGACCGGTCCGCGGGCCAGCCAGCCCGCCCCTCCGATGGACCCGGACGTGGAGGCTCTTCTGCGCCGCCTGGTCGACCCCGACGTGTCGGACGCGGAGAAGTTCCACATCCGCGAAACCATCAGGTACCTCGCGTATCGCCCAACGCTGCCGGTGGATGTCCGAAAAAGAGGGAATCAGGCAGGCTAGTTCCTCAGATGGCGAAAGAACGCCTGGTCAGGTTCATTCGTTTCGCTCCGGGGCCGGAACGGGCACGCTAGCGTCCCTAGTCGTACTGCTTGGGCTCGTCGTCGGCGGGGGGACGGGACAAGGCCGAACCCAGCCCTGCGGGACAGAAGGAGGGGTCTGTCCATGACCCTGAAGTGGTTGGCAGTCGTGGTCGCCACGGTGTCGATGACACTGTGGGCGACCGGCAACGTGGTGACCTTCGTGGTCAACGGCGGTCAGCTTCCGCTGCTCGTCAACCTCCTCGCGCTCATCAGCGCCGGCACGGCGGTCATCCTCGCCGTCATCGCGGAGCTGCACGAGCGCCTCAACAACCGGCTCAGCGCCCTCACCGAGTTCCTGGTGGCGCGGCTCAACGAGATCGAGACCCGCACCGGAGATCGCAACACCGGGTTCGTGGAGGGCTACCTGTTGAGCCACGGCCAGGAGGCGACGGTGGTGCCGTTCGGCCGGCGCGGACGAGGAGCCGCCGAACGCTGACGGCGCCCAGCTGGGCCGGGTGCGCTCGGCCAGGAATAGGCCCACATCGCCGGGGTACGCTGACGCGCGTGCCGCCGTTGAATCTGGGCAACCAGCAGCCGAAGACCCCGTTGAACGCCGACCAGGCCTGGCAGGTCACCGCAGGCCGGGCCGCCGGAACGGTGCTCTTCTTCGACTTCGACGGGACGCTCGCGCCCGTCGACGATGACCCGACCGCGGTGCGGCCCGCCCCCAAGGCGTTGGCCGCCATCGAGGCGTTGGCCCCTGTGGTCCGGCGGATCGCCATCGTCTCAGCGCGACCCGTCGACTTCCTCCGCGAGCGCCTCGGCGAGCTCAGCGGCGTCGACCTCTACGGCCTCTACGGCCTGGAGCACAGCCACTCCGGCGGCGAGACGGTCACCGAGCCGGCCGCCCTGCCGTGGGTGCCGACGATGGAGGAGCTGGCCGACCTGGCCCGAGCGGAGCTGCCCCCCGGCACGCTCGTCGAATACAAGCGGCTCTCCGTTGCGCTGCACTGGCGTACCGCGCCGCAGCTCGGCGCGACAGTCCAGGAGTGGGGGCAGGCGCAGGCCGACCGGCTGGGGCTGCGGGTGCAGGCCGGGCGGATGGTGCTGGAACTCAAGCCCCCCGTCGACCGGGACAAGGGCATGGTGATCGGCGAGGTCGTCCAGGAAGCCACCGGCGCCTGGTACTTCGGCGACGACGTCTCCGACATCAAGGCGTTCGCGGCGCTGCGAGCCCGCAGCGAGGCTGACCCGGACTTCTTCGGCGTGTGCGTGGCCGTCGCCAACTCCGAAACCGGTCAGGAGGTGGCGAACGCCGCCGACCTGACCATCGAGTCTCCGGCCGCGCTCGGCGACTTCCTCACCCGGGCGCTCAATCACCTACCCTGAGCCGGCGCGGGCGCCCGCTCAGACGCCGTAGCGACGCTGACGGTTGGCGTACGAGCGCAGCGCCCGCAGAAAGTCGATGTGCCGGAAATCCGGCCAGTTGAGTTCGCAGAAGTAGAACTCCGAGTGCGCTGACTGCCAGAGCATGAAACCGGACAGCCGCTGCTCGCCGCTGGTGCGGATGACCAGGTCGGGGTCGGGCTGGCCGCGGGTGTAGAGGTGCTCGGAGATGTGCTCGACGTCCAGCACCTCGGCCAGCTCTTCGAGGGTGCCACCGGCCGCGGCGTGCTCCAGCAGCAGCGAGCGGACCGCGTCGGTGATCTCCCGTCGGCCGCCGTAACCCACAGCGATGTTGACCACGGCGCCGTCAGTGCGATCCGCGGTGCGTTCCTCCGCGCCCTTGAGCGCCACAGCCGTCTGGGCGGGCAGCAGGTCCAGAGCGCCGACGATGCGTAGCCGCCACGGATTGCCCTCCTCCGCCAGCTCCACCACCAGGTCTTCGATGATCTGAAGCAGCGGGTCCAGCTCGCTCGCCGGACGACGGAGGTTGTCGGTGGCCAGCAGATAGAGGGTGACGTGCCCGATACCGGCCTGGTCACACCAGCCCAGAACGTGTTTGATCTTCGCGGCGCCGACGCGGTGCCCGTCGTTCGGGTCGACGAAACCCATCTCCCGCGCCCAGCGGCGGTTGCCGTCGCACATCACCCCGACGTGCCGTGGCACCGGTTTGCCCGCGAGCTTCGCCGTGAGCCGGCGCTCGTAGACGGAGTAGATAAGGTTCCGCAGCGTCATCACCTAGCAGCGTAGCGACCCGCCGGTCAGCTCACCGCCTCGGAGGCCGATCCCTGGCCGGCAATTCCATGCCGATCATGCCCAGCGTACGGGCAGTGAGCCGACCGTCGCCGAGTCCCAACTCCACCACATCGTCGAACACCTGGTCGTCCCGGCGGGCCGCCCGGACCGCCGCGTCGACCACCCGTCGACGCCGGGCCAGCCAGGCCGCCACCGAACTGTGCCGCAGGTGGGTGCCGAGACGGCGGCGAAACCCGTGGGCATAGCGGCGGGCGGCGTTCTCGGGCTCGCCTGCCGCGGCGGCACCGGCCAACGCCCCGGAGAGCAGTGCGTAGAAGATGCCCTCGCCGGTGAACGGGTTGATCAACGACAGCGCGTCCCCGGCCAGCAGAGTCCGTCCCCGACCCGGCGCCGGCCGATGCGTGGACAGCGGCAGGTGGTGGGCCCGCAACGCGGTCACCGTCGACAGGTCGGTACCGGGCAGCAGCGCGACGAGCCGATCCAGCAGGTAGCCGCGGCTCAGCGGTTCGCCGCGCAGCACCTCCCCGTACCCGACGTTCGCCCGCCCGTCGCCGATCGGAAACGACCAGGCGTACGCCGGCCAGCGCGCCTTCGAGGTCACGATGAGCTGCTCGGGCGGGCCGGGCAGCGCCGGAGCGTACCCCCGGATGGCCAGTGCCAGATGCCGGTCCGGGTTGACCGGATGGCCGAGCGCCCGGCGCACCACCGACCCGGCGCCGTCCGCGCCCACCACCACCCGGCCGGACAACTCCCCGTCGAGCACCACCCGGTCGGCACGCGCCTCGACCCGGCGGACGGTGTGCCGACGCAGCTGCGCGCCGGCGGCCACCGCCGCGGCGACCAGCCGCGCGTCGAAAACCTGCCGGGGCACGGTGTACGCCGGCCGGGGCAGTGCCCGGGCCACCGACCCGCCGCCGGGGGCGACCATGCGCAGTGCGGGCAGCGGGGCGTAGCCGGCCACGGCTTCGGTGACGCCCAGCTCGGCAAGCACGTCGACGGAGTGCGCGGCGATCCCGTCACCGCACGCCTTGTCGCGGGGAAAGTCGGCCCGGTCCAGCAGCAGCACGCTGGCACCGGCCCGGCGGGCCGTCAGCGCGGCGGCTGCCCCGGCCGGCCCCGCCCCCACCACCACCACATCAAATTCGTCACCCACGGCGCCTCCTCCCGCTCAAACGGCACTGTCACCCTGGCCCCGCCCCGCCC
>NZ_LGEB01000056.1:0-84265 GCF_001279555.1 Micromonospora sp. NRRL B-16802
CCCGACCACCGACCCGGATGCCACCCTGACGCTGCCCCGCGTCACCTCGGCCCTTACCGACAGCAGCCGGCCGGCCACACCGGACGAGGTTTCCGTGGGCGTGGGCACCGTCCGGTTCGGCACCTGGCGGCAGGGCGCCGACCACGGGCTCGTGCTGTACAACGCCCCACCGGGGGAGTCCGACGAACGCGGCGTCGCTGTCGCCCGGCAGGGCAACGCGGTGGTGGTCGTCGAGCGGGACCGCACCCGGCAGAGCGACCTGCGACGACTTGTGGAGCGGCTGCGCGCCGCCGGCGTCACCCCGCTGGGCTTCGTGCTCACGCGCAATGGCCGGGCCTGACGGGTGTCGGTCACCCGCGCCCCGGCGACCGTGCCGCCGCCCGGAGGCGCCCCCTCCGCAGGCGCGCCCATCCCGCCGACCCCGCCCCCCGCCCAGCTGCCGCTGTGGCCGCTTGCCGTGATGTTCGGCCTGGTACCGCTCTGGTGGCTGCTCGGGGCGTTCTACCTCGGCTGGCCGTTGCTGGGCGCGCTGCTGCTCGCGCTGCTGTTCACCCGGGGACGGGTGCCGCTGCCGCCGGCCGCCGGCATCTGGCTGCTGTTCCTCGCCATCGTGGTGGTGAGCGCCACCCAACTGACGTCACCGGCCTCGCTGTTGACGTTCACCCTGCGGCTCGCCTTCTATCTGACCGCGCTCGTGGTCGGCGTCTACGTCTACGCCGCCGCCCGGGAACGCGCCGACCTGGTGCCGGTGCTCATCCCGCTCTGTGCGTTCTGGTTCGCGCTCGTGGTGCTGGGCTGGCTGGGGGTGCTGGTGCCCCGGCTGGAGATGACCACCCCGCTGGAAGTGCTGCTGCCCGGCGGGGTCGCCGGCACCCCGTTCATCCAGGACATGGTGCACCTCACCACAGCCGAATACAGCGTTCGCTCGCTCAACCCGATCTACCGACCGGCCGCGCCGTTCGCGTACACCAACAACTACGGCAGCGCGTACGCCATGACCCTGCCCTGCGTGGTGGCGTTCACCATGCTGTGCCGGCGGGGAGTGCTGCGGTGGGCGCTGCTGGTGTCGCTGCCGCTGTCGCTCGCGCCGGCGTTCCTCACCCTCAACCGGGCCATGTTCCTCAGCCTCGGCGCCGGACTGGCGGTGCTCGGGGTGCGGGCCAGCCTGCGCGGCAACGTCCGGGTCGCCGCGTCCATCGTCGGCGTGGTGGTGATCGGCGCGCTCACCACGCTTGTCATCCCGATCACCGACCTGATCAGCCAGCGGGTCGACTCCAGCGACACCAACACCGACAGGCTCTCGCTCTACAGCGAGGTGATCCGCCGCGTGCAGGAGTCGCCGTGGCTGGGCTACGGCGCTCCGGTGAACGTCGACACCGTCTCCGCCGCCGCGCCGATCGGCACCCAGGGGCAGTTGTGGATGGTGCTGTTCAGTCACGGCGTACCCGCGCTGATCTGTTTCCTGGCCTGGTTCGTCGCCGCCGCGGTGATCTGCGCGCGGGCGACCTCGCCGGCCGGTCAGTGGCTGGCCGCGGTGCCAGTGGTCTGCCTGGTGCAGATCCCGTTCTACGGCATGGCAAACCAGAATCTGGCAGTCGCGTTCTTCGCTGTCGCCTTCGCGATGGCGCTCGCCGAACGGGAACGGCTCACCCGGTCGGACGGGTCGCAACCGCAGGCCGCCCGGCGTACGGCGGTGCCGGCATGACCGCCGCCACCCGGGGCGCGGCCGGCACCGACACCAGCAACCCGTCCGACGCCGGTGCGGCGGAGACCCGGCGCAGCGCGCGTAGCGGCGTGGCCGGGCTGCTCGGTGCCGCGACAAGCGGACTGTTCGGCTTCGTACTGGCAGTGGTCATCACCCGGGCGTACGGCACGGCAGGCTCGGGTGCGTTCTTCGCGGCGATCGGTGTCGTCACAGTGGCCACCGCGGTCTGCACGCTCGGTGCCGAGACCGGCCTCATGTGGGCCCTGCCCCGGCGTCGGATCGGCCGCCAGGGGGACGCCGCCCGGATGCTCCCGGTGGCGCTGCTCCCGCCGCTGCTGGTCGGACTCCTGGTCGCCGTTGTCGGTGTGCTTGCCGCCGATGCGCTCGCACCCCGGCTGCTCCAGGGCTCCGGCGACGACGGTAGGGCGCTGCTCACCGTCACCTTCGCGGCGGTGCCGGTGGTGGTGGCGATGACCCTGCTGCTGGCCACCCTGCGCTGCGTGCGACCCATCCGCGCGTACGTCGGAGTGCAGTTCCTACTGCTGCCGGTGGCCCGCCCGGCGCTGGTGGGCGCCGCCGCGCTGGCCGGCGGCGGCCTGCTCGCGGGCATGACCGGCTGGCTGGTGCCGGCGGCGCTGGCGCTGCTGGTCTGCCTCACCCTGGTGGCCGGCCCGCTCGGGCTGGGTCGGGGCGCGGCGTTGCGGTCCAACCGCGCCGACTGGTCGACGTTCTGGCGCTTCGCGCTGCCCCGGGCCGCCTCGGCGGCCATCGACGCGGGCAGCATGTGGGTGGGCGTGCTGCTGACCTCGGTGCTGGCCGGGCCGGCGGACGCTGGCGTGTTCGGCGCGGTCGGCAGGTACGTGCTGGCCGGTCAACTGGCCATGCAGGGGCTCCGGGTGGCAGTGTCGCCGCAGATGTCCCGGCTGCTCGGGCGGGGCGAGCGGGCCGCCGCGGCGGCCGTGCACCGGCAGTTGACCATCTGGGGTCTGGTGCTGTCCTGGCCGGTGTACCTGCTGCTGGCGGTGTTCGCGCTGGCCTTCCTGCAACTGTTCGGCCCGGAGTTCACCGCCGGGGTGCCGGCGATGACGGTGCTCGCGCTGGCGATGCTCGTGAACACGGGCGTGGGCAACGTGCAGAGCCTGCTGCTGATGGGTGGGCGCAGCGGGCTGCACCTGGTGTCCACCCTGGCCGGGCTGACAATGACCGTCACGTTGGGGTTCCTGCTGATCCCGGGGCACGGTGCGACAGGCGCGGCTCTGGCCTGGGCCGCCGGCATCGCCACCGAGAACCTCAGCGCGGCCGGCTTCGCCCGGTCGGTGGTCCGGGAACCGCTGTTCGACGGTGCGACGCTGCGCGCGGCGGCGGCCACTGTCGCCGGCGTGGGCCTGGCGTCCGGCGTCGGCGTGCTGGTCGGCGGGCGCGGCCTGCCCGGCGTCGCGGTGGCGTTGGGAGTTCTGCTCGCCGGCTGCGTCGGCTTGTTGACGTTGCCCCGGGTGCGCGCCGGCATTCGAGTGACCATGAGGCAGATCCGTGGGCGGGACGACGCGGCCACTGCCGCCGGGGCGACCCCGGCATCGACGAAAGGTAGGTGAGGTCCGTCGTGGCGTCCATCCGTGACCGGGTCAAGCAGTTGGTACCGACCCAGGTGACCACCCGGGTGAAGGAATCCCTCGTCGACTACGGGGTCCGCACCAGCGACCGACGGCCCCTGCCGGACTTCCTCATCATCGGCACCAAGCGGGGCGGCACCACCTCCCTGTGGAACTACCTCATCCAGCACCCCCTCGTTCCCCGGCTCTTTCCCGCGTGGAACACGAAGTCGGCGCACTACTTCGAGGAGCACTGGGGTCGCGGCGAGGCGTGGTACAGGTCGCACTTCCCCACCGAGCGACACCGCGAGGCGCTCCAGCGGCGGCACGGCGGGCCGGTCCGCGTCGGCGAGGCGGCCCCGCTGTACATGTTCCACCCGCTCGCCGCGCAGCGGGTGGCCGCGCTCATGCCGACGGTGAAGCTGATCGTGCTCCTGCGGGACCCGGTGGAGCGGGCGTACTCGCACTGGAAGGAACGCCGCACCCACGGCATCGAGCCGCTGGACTTCGCCGCCGCGCTGGCCGCCGAGCCGGAGCGGACGGCGGGGGAGCGGGAGCGGCTGATCGCCGAGCCGGAGTCGTTCAGCGAGGCGTACGACTGGTACACGTACCGGGCCCGGGGGCGCTACCTGGAGCACCTGGAGCCGTGGCTGGAGCGCTTCGACAGGTCGCAGATCCTCTTCCTGCCCAGCGAGGACCTGTACCGCGACGCCCGCGCCACCTACGGGCGCACACTCGACTTCCTCGGCCTGCCGCCACACGACCTGCCGGACTTCAAGGTCTACAACGACAGGCGGTCCGCGCCGTTGGATCCCGCGGTACGCGCCGAACTGACCGAGTACTACCGGCCGTACAACGACGCGCTGCGCGAGCGGCTCGGGTTGGACCTCGACTGGGCGGACCGGGCGGCGTGACCACGGAGGTCGCCTCGGACACGGATCCCCGATCCCGGTCCGACGGGCTGGGCTGGGTCAGTCGTGCGGTGTTCCCGGACGACAGGGTCGGCCTGACCGTGGGCGGTGGCCTGCCGGCCGGTCATCGGGCCGTGGCCCGGTACGCGGTGGTGCCGTCGGTGGCCCGGGCACGGTTCCTGGTGCCGCTTGGCGCTCCCCGGGCCGGTGCGGCGTCGCTGCTGGCGTACAACGCGTTGCGTCCGCCGAAGGTGCGTGCGTTGCGGGCGGCGATCGGTGGGCTGGCCCGGTTCGGCGGCGCGGGCCTTTCGCCCTTTCCGACGCTCACCGTCTCGGTGCCGGCGGGCGTGCCGGCGGTCGACCTGCTGCTGACCGAGCGGCTCGCCGCTGATCTCGGCGGTACGCCATTGCTGGCAGCCTTCGGTGTCCGTCCACCGGACCCGAACGGCAAGCCCACCCTGCAACTGTTCGACGCCGACGGTCGCCCGCGTGGCTACGCGAAGATCGGCTGGAACGACGCCACCCGGGCGCTTGTCACCGCCGAGGCGGCGGCGTTGCGGGACCTGCGCGGGGTGACCGGCGTCGCCGACCACCCGACGCCTCCGGGGCTGCTCGCCGAGACGGTGTGGGGCGACCACGTGGTCGCTGTGGTGGAGCCGTTGCCGCCCGCGGTGCGCGGCGTACCTGTCGACGACCCGCCGCGGATCGCGGCCCTGCTCGCGGTGGCCCGCCGGGGCGCTCCGGCGGAGGCGCCCCGACCGTTGGCCTCCTCGACGTTCCTCACCCGACTGACAGAGCTTGCCGACCGCGCGGCCGTGGCCGAGCCGGCCGGCGCGCGGGCGGTCGCCGCAGTCGCCGCGCTGGCTCGCCGGCACCGTGACACCGCAGTGGAGTTCGGGCACTGGCACGGCGACTGGGTGCCGTGGAACCTGGGCCTGCACGCCGGACGGCTGGTCGCGTGGGACTGGGAGCACAGCGGCCCGGACGTGCCGCTCGGCTTCGACCTGGCGCACGACGCGTTCCAGCGTTCGCTGGTGCTGCGGGGGGAGCCGGCCGCCGTGGCCGCTGCCGCCGTGGACGAGCATCTGGACCGGCACGGTGAGCGGCTCGGCCTGAACCCGGCGCAGCGCCGGCTGGTGGCCGACGCGTATCTGGTGGAGATGTGGCTGCGGACGTGGCGGTTGGCCGACGCCGGAGCGGGTTGGAACGGCGCGCTGCATCCCGCACTGTTGGACGTCATCGAGAAACGACATACCTCCTGAACTGGGAAAACCTCTACGACAGGAATGTGTCGTAGGGTGACGACGAACTAGCAGGTCGTGATGTATGTCGATTGGTCCAGGACGGACGGTGTACCCGGACACCCCGGGTGGAGATCGTCACCTCGGCCGGTCGCGCTATTCAACGGCCGACGAACCTGTGATCTGCTTCTGGCTGGTCTAAACCTGAATTCCAAGCGAACTTGTGGGGAGTCGCGTGGACGCGAACAACGACGGCGGCGAGCCGCCGGTGCTGCTGCTGGTGGGATCCAGCGGCGGGCACCTGGCGCAACTGCTCGCCCTTCGGCCCTGGTACGAACAGTGGCGGCGCTGCTGGGTCACCTTCGACACCCCGGAGGCGGTGTCGCTGCTGGCCGGCGAGGACCTGGTGCCCGCGCACCATCCGACCACCCGCAACGTGCCGAACCTGCTGCGCAACGCGCTGCTGGCCTGGCGGGTGCTACGCGGTAGGCGGGTCGCCGCCGTGGTCACCACCGGCGCCGGGGTGGCGGTGCCGTTCGTGGTGCTGGCCCGCCTGCGCCGCATCCCGACGGTCTACATCGAGGTGTACGACCGCATCGACACGCCGACGCTGACGGCCCGGCTCTGCCGCCCGTTCCTGTCCGCGATGCTCGTGCAGTGGGATGAGCAGCGCCGGCAGTATCCGGAAGCCACAGTCGTCGGGACACTTCTGTGAACGGGGAGGCCGGCACCGCACCGCGCCCGTACGCGGCAGGCACCTCGGAGCCGGCCCGGCTGCCCCGCCAGCGCGACACCAGGCCGACCGCGCAGACCCGACTGCTCGTCGCGGTCGGCACCGACAAGCACCGCTTCGACCGGCTCGTCGACTGGCTGGCCCAGTGGCACGCGAAGGTCGATCGGCCGGTCGCGCTTACCGTGCAGCACGGGCACACCGAGGCGCCGCAGCTGCCCGGTGCGGTGCCGTTCCTCGGCCACGACGACCTGCAACGGGCGATGGCCGACGCCGACCTGGTGGTCTGCCACGGCGGCCCGGCGACGATCCTGGAGGCCCGCAGGCACGGCCACCTGCCCATCGTGGTGCCCCGTGACCCAGTGCACGGCGAGCACGTCGACGACCACCAGCAGCTCTTCGCCCGCAGGCTCGGTGCGGCCGGCCTGGTGGCGCTCTGCGAGACCCGGGAGGCGCTGCACGACGCGCTCGACGCCGGACACGCCGACCCGTCCCGCTACGCGGTGGCCGCCGACCCGGACGCGCACGAGGCGCGCCGGGCGGCGGTGGCCCGGGTCGGACAGATCGTGGAGGACCTGGTGGCCCGGTCGACCCGGCGCCGCCCCCGCTGGCGGACCTGGCCGCGTTCCGGCCGGGGTACGGAGGAGATTCGATGACCCGGCAGCCGACAGTGAGCGTCGTGGTGCCCACCCGGGACCGGCCCGAGCTGCTGCGCGCCGCGTTGGCGGCGATCCTCGCCCAGGAGTACGCGGGCGGCATCGAAGCGGTGGTCGTGTTCGACCAGTCCACGCCCGACGAGTCGCTGACCGATCTGGCCGGGTTGACCGGTCCGGACCGTACGGTGCGGGTGATCCGCAACCAGCGCACACCGGGCCTCGCCGGCGCCCGCAACAGCGGCACCCTCGCTGCCGAGGGTGAGCTTGTCGCGTTCTGCGACGACGACGACGAGTGGCTGCCGGGCAAGTTGGCCGCCCAGGTCGAGGCGTTGACCGCCGACCCGGCCGCCGAGTTCGTGTGCTGCGGCATCCGGGTCACCTACGACGGGCACACCGTCGACCGGGTGCTCGACAAGGACCGGATCACCCTTGACGACCTGCTGCGGGACCGGATGACGGAGCTGCACCCGTCGACCTTCCTGATCCGCGCGGCAGCGCTGCGCGACGGGTTCGGCCTTGTCGACGAGGAGATTCCGGGCAGCTACGCCGAGGACTACGAGTTCCTGTTGCGGGCCGCCCGCAGCGCGCCGCTGCTCAACCTGCGTACCCCGTCGGTGCTCGTGCGGTGGCACAAGCGCTCGTACTTCGCCCAGCGCTGGGACACGATCTCCGAGGCGTTGCAGTGGCTGCTGCACCGCTACCCGGAGTTCGCCGGCCAGCCGGCCGGCGAGGCGCGGGTCACCGGACAGATCGCCTTCGCCCGGGCCGCGTCCGGCGACCGCCGGGGCGCGCTGCGCTGGGCGCGGCGAACCCTGCGCCGCAACCCCCGCGAGCCGCGCGCCTACCTGGCGCTCGCGGTCGCCGGTCGGGTGGTGCGGGCCGACGCGGTGCTGCGCACCCTGCACAAGCGCGGCCGAGGAATCTGATCCGCCGTCGGCGGCGGCCCGGGCTTCACCGGGTCACTGCCGACGGCGGTCCCGCCGTGTGTCGCCGTCCGTAGGGCGGGACGCGGCGGGCAGCGCATCGGGCCGGCGGCCGGGCGTGACAGACTGACCGCTGTGTTGCGCTGGTTGACTGCAGGTGAATCGCACGGTCCCGCCCTCGTCGCGTTGATGGAGGGGGTGCCGGCCGGTATCGAGGTGAGCACCACCGAGATCGCCGGTGAGCTGGCCCGTCGGCGGCTGGGCTACGGCCGGGGCGCCCGGATGTCGTTCGAGCAGGACGAGGTCGAGGTGCTCGGCGGGCTGCGGCACGGCGTCACACTGGGCAGCCCGGTGGCGATCCGGGTGGGCAACTCCGAGTGGCCGAAGTGGCGCACGGTGATGGCCGCCGACCCTGTCGACCCCGACGAGCTGGCCCGGCAGGCCCGCAACGCCCCGCTGACCCGTCCCCGGCCCGGCCACGCCGACCTGGCCGGCATGCAGAAGTACGGCCACAGCGACGCCCGTCCCATCCTGGAGCGCGCCAGCGCCCGGGAGACCGCCGCCCGGGTCGCCGCCGGCACTGTCGCCAAGGCGCTGATCCGGCAGGCACTCGGCGTCGAGATCGTCTCGCACGTCATCGAGCTTGGTCCGATCGCCGCGAAGCCCGGGCTGCGCCCGAGCCCCCAGGACGCCGCCCGCATCGACGCCGACCCGCTGCGCTGCCTCGACCCGGAGGCCAGCGCCCTGATGGTCGCCGAGGTCGACGCCGCGAAGAAGGCCGCCGACACCCTCGGTGGCGTGGTCGAGGTGCTGGCGTACGGCGTGCCGCCAGGGCTGGGCAGCCACGTGCAGTGGGACCGCAAGCTCGACGCCCGGCTGGCCACCGCGCTCATGTCCATCCAGGCGATCAAGGGCGTGGAGATCGGCGACGGGTGGCAGCAGGCCCGCTCCCGTGGCTCCGAGGCGCACGACGAGATCATCCCGTCGGCCACCGGTGTCCGCCGGGTCACCGACCGGGCCGGCGGTCTGGAGGGCGGCATCACCACCGGTGAGCCGCTGCGCGTCCGCGCCGCCATGAAGCCGATCTCCTCGCTGAACCGCGCGCTGGCCACCGTGGACGTCGCCACCGGCGAGCCGGCGACCGCCATCAACCAGCGTTCGGACGTCTGCGCGGTGCCCGCCGCGGCGGTCGTCGCCGAGGCGATGGTGGCCCTGGTGCTCGCCGAAGCTGCCACCGAGAAGTTCGGCGGCGACTCGGTCGCCGAGATTCGCCGCAACCTCGCCAGCTACCTCGACGCGCTGGTCATCCGCTGATGGCGCCGGTCGTCGTGCTGGTCGGGGCACCCGGCTGCGGCAAGACCACTGTCGGGCAGGCCCTCGCCGCCGTACTCGGTGTGGAGTTCCGCGACACCGACACCGACATCGAGCAGATGGCCGGCAAGCCCATCCCGGAGATCTTCATCGACGAGGGCGAGGACCACTTCCGTGCCCTGGAGCGGGCCGCCGTCGCCGCCGCGTTGGCGGCCAGCCCTGGTGTGCTCGCCCTGGGCGGCGGCGCGGTGCTGGCCGAGGAGACCCGTGCCGCCCTGATCGGGCATCGGGTGGTGCACCTGTCGGTCGAGCTGCCCGACGCCGTGAAGCGGGTCGGGCTCGGCGCGGGCCGGCCACTGTTGGCGATCAACCCGCGCGCCACCCTCAAGCACCTGATGGACCAGCGCCGTCCGCTCTACGCCGAGGTGGCCACCGAGACGGTCGTCACCGACGGGCGCACCCCGGCGGAGATCGCCGCCGAGATCGCCGCCCTGCTGCCTCGCTGACCCGTCGGTCGGCGACTCGCCGACCGACGCCGCGCTGACCGGTCAGCCGGTGACCCGCGCCGTTCAGTCGCGGGCGGCGCTGTCGAGCACGTCGGCCAGGGCCTTCGGCTCGCTGAGCATCGGCCAGTGCCCGGTGGGCACCTCGAACAGCCGACCCCCGGCCAGCCCGGTGAAGAACGGGTGCCCCTGGTCGATCATCTCGCGGACAACTGTGAGCGGGAAGGTGCTGGCGACCAGGGCGGTCGGCACAGGGCGGCCGCCGGTGCGGCGGACCGGGTCGGTGGCGGTGCGCAGCGGCTGCGGAGTGGCGCGGGCGCGCAGCAGGGCCAACGTCGGATCGTCAAGCCCAGCGAGGTTGGTCGGGTCGGCCGCCGGATCCCAGGCCGGCGGCGGCAGCAGGTGCCCGGCGCCGATGAGGGCCCGCAGTCGCTGCTGCTCCTCCGGCGGCACCGTGTCGAACTGCGACGTGCCGTCCGGCAGCGGCCCACTCTCCACGTAGACCACCCGGGCGATGCGGTCCGGGATGCGGTCCGCCGCCTGGGCGACCGGCATCCCGCCGCCGGAGTGGCCGACAAGCACCACGTCGCGCAGCGCCTCGACCTCGATCAGCCGGACGATGTCGGTGGTGTGCGTGTCCAGGGTGACGTCCGGCCCGGCGAGGTGGTCACGCTCGGCCAGCCCGGTGAGCGTCATCGGGTAGACCTCGTGCCCCTGCGCGCGCAGCGCCCCGGTCACGTCCCGCCACGCCCAGGCACCCAGCCAGAACCCCGGCACCAGCACGAACGTCGCCATATGTCGCTCCTCAACTCGGTTGTCGAGCCGACCCTACGACCGCGCACCGACAGTTCTGCCCGGTTTCACGCAGTGGGCGCCGCCGTCTCCCGCCGCCGCCGCGCCACGCGCTGGACTAGGCTGCCGGCGATGGACGACGTGACCCGGATCCCGGTCGGCGGCGAGCGGCCGTACGACGTGCTTGTCGGCCGCGACCTGCTGGACGCCCTGCCCGGCCTGCTGCCCGGCGCGACCCGGGCGGCGGTACTGCACACGCCCCCGCTCAAGACCCTCGCCGACGCGCTCGGCGAACGGTTGCGCGCGGCCGGGATCGAGCCGCTGCCGATCGAGGTGCCCGACGCCGAGTCGGGCAAGCAGATCGACGTGGCGGCCGCCTGCTGGGACCGGCTGGGCGCGGCCGGTTTCACCCGTACCGACGCGGTGGTCGGGGTGGGCGGCGGCGCGGTGACCGACCTGGCCGGCTTCGTCGCGGCCTGCTGGCTGCGCGGTGTGCGCTGGGTGCCGGTGGCGACCTCGCTGCTGGGCATGGTGGACGCCGCGGTGGGCGGCAAGACCGGAATCAACACCGCCGCCGGCAAGAACCTGGTGGGCGCGTTCCACCCGCCGGTCGGGGTGCTGGCCGACCTTGCCACCCTGGACAGCCTGCCCGCCGTCGACCTGGCGGCCGGGCTGGCCGAGGTGGTCAAGTGCGGCTTCATCGCCGATCCGGTGATCCTCGACCTGGTCGAGCGCGACCCGGCCGCGGCCACCGACCCGCGCGGGCCGGTGGCCCGGGAGCTGATCGAGCGGGCCATCCGGGTCAAGGCCGACGTGGTCGCTGGCGACCTGCGCGAGTCCGGCCTGCGGGAGGTCCTCAACTACGGGCACACCCTCGCGCACGCCATCGAGCAGAACGAGGGCTACCGCTGGCGGCACGGCCATGCCGTCTCCGTCGGCCTGGTGTACGCCGCCGCGCTGGCCCGCCTCGCCGGTCGCCTGGACGCGCCGACCGCCGACCGGCACCGCCGCACCCTTGTCGCGCTCGGCCTGCCGGTGAGCTACCCGGCCGACGCCTGGCCACGACTGCTGGCCACGATGCGGGTGGACAAGAAGGCCCGGGGCAGCAAGCTGCGTTTCGTGGTGCTGGACGGGCTGGCCCGCCCCGCGATGCTTGAGGGACCGGACGACGCGCTGCTCGAAGCGGCCTACCGCGAGGTGTGCGCGCCGTGAAGGTCTATGTGTTGAACGGGCCGAACCTGGGCCGGCTTGGCACCCGGGAGCCGGCGGTCTACGGCTCGACCAGCTACGCCGATCTGGTGGCGCTCTGCGAGGCGACCGGCCGTGAGTTGGGGCTGGACGTGACGGTCCGGCAGACCGACGCCGAGCACGAGCTGCTGGGCTGGCTGCACGCCGCCGCCGACGAGAGCGCGGCGGTGGTGCTCAACCCGGCCGCCTGGTCGCACTACTCGTACGCGGTGCGCGACGCCTGCGCGATGCTGCGCGGGCCGCTGGTTGAGGTGCACCTGTCGAACATCCACGCCCGCGAGGAGTTCCGGCACCATTCGGTGGTCTCCGCGGTGGCCACCGGGGTGATCTGCGGTCTCGGTATCGACGGCTACCGGCTCGCCCTGCATCACCTCGCCACCCGTACCGCCTGACCTGCCGCCCAGGTGTAGGCGCTGCTGTAGTCCGCCACCGACCACGTCGGCCGGAGCGAAGCCGGCTGACCCACGCCGACCGGCGCTTCCGCAGCCCTGGTCCACCGGCGCCTTCCGCCGCCCTCGTCGCGTCGGCTTACCTACTGTGACACCGCTACTGGATGGAGGGCGTCACCGTCGGTTGCCGCATCCCGGCCGCGTGCAGGCGGCCGCCCTCCTCGTCGCCTCCTTTGCTCTGCTTCAACCCACGCGACACCGACCTTGAGCTGCGCATACCCGGCACCGGTGTCGGTCGGCCCTGCCTGTCGCGTCTTACGGAGGGTGACTGTTGCGTGGGTTGAAGCAGAGCAAAGGGGCCAGGAAGGATGGGACGGCCGTGACCCGCAAATGACGTTCCGTCACCGTCGTCGGGATGCCGGCCGCGCGGCGGGACGGTCGGCCGACCACGGCGGGTAACGCGCCGCAGCGCAGCTTGTAGACTTGCCAGGTCTGTCCGCCAATTGATGATCAAGGCAGGAAATGGCCTCTACCAACGACCTCAAGAACGGCCTGGTACTCAACCTTGACGGCGAGCTCTGGTCCGTCGTCGAGTTCCAGCACGTCAAGCCCGGTAAGGGTGGTGCCTTCGTGCGCACCACGCTGAAGAACGTGCTGTCCGGGAAGGTGGTCGACAAGACCTTCAACGCGGGCACCAAGGTCGAGACCGCGACCGTGGACAAGCGCACGATGCAGTACCTGTACGCCGACGGCGAAGACTACGTCTTCATGGATCTGGAGACCTTCGACCAGATCACCGTTCCCGGCGGCACCGTCGGGGAGGCAGCCAACTACCTGTTGCCCGAGGCGGAGGCGACAGTCGCCACCCACGAAGGTGTGCCGCTCTACATCGAGCTGCCCACCAGTGTCGTGCTCGAGGTCACGTACACCGAGCCGGGTCTGCAGGGCGACCGGTCGACCGGCGGCAACAAGCCGGCGACCGTCGAGACCGGCGCCACAGTGCCGGTCCCGCTGTTCATCACCACCGGTGAGAAGATCAAGGTCGACACCCGCGACGGCCGTTACCTCGGCCGCGCCTGATGGCTGAGGGTCCCAAGCAGCAGATGCCGGCGCGCCGCAAGGCGCGCAAGCGGGCGCTGGATGTCCTCTACGAGGCCGACCTGCGGGACCGGCCGCCCGTGGAGGTGCTGGCCGGCTACCTTCAGCGCATCGAACAGCCCCGCCCGGAGCATCTGGGTTACGCGGTGGGCCTGATCGAGGGGGTCGCCGAACACCTCAACCGGATCGACGAGCTGATCGCCAGCTATGCCGAGGGCTGGACCCTGGACCGGATGCCGGTGGTCGACCGCAACCTGGCCCGGGTCGCCGTCTACGAGTTGCTCTACGTCGACGAGATCGACGACGCGGTGGCGATCAGCGAGGCTGTGGAGTTGGCCCGGCAGATGTCCACCGACGATTCGCCGCGCTTCCTCAACGGTCTGCTCGGCCGTATCGCCGAGTACGCCACCCGCTGAGGTCAGGCACCACCGAAAAGGCCCGTGCCATCCGGCACGGGCCTTTTCGGGTGGAGCGACACTCAGGAGGCGAAGAACGCCCGCGGGTCGGCGACCAGCACACCGTGCTCGGTGAGCCGCTCGATCAGCCCGGACGGCGAGGCGTCGTAGACGATCGCGAGCGCGCGCAGGTCGTCGGCGCGGATGGAGAGCACCCGACCGTTGTAGTCACCACGCTGCTGCTGGATGGCGCGGGCGTAGCGGGCGACGTAGGCCAGGTCCTCGGAGGCCTCGTCGTAGAGCCGCTCCAGGTCCAGAACGATCTTGCTGGTGGGCTCGTGACGGACACCACTGCCGTCGGGCAGCAGCTCCGAGACGGGGACACGGTAGAACTCGGCCAGCTCGGCCAGACGGGAAACCGTCACGGCGCGGTCGCCACGCTCGTACGAGCCGACCACCACGGCCTTCCACCGCCCGTTCGACTTCTCCTCCACACCCTGCAGGGACAGGCCCTGCTGCTGGCGGATGGAGCGCAGGCGGGCGCCCAGAGATTTGGCGTATTCAGAGGGCATTCGGACACTCCCAGTGCTGCTCGGGGTTCTCCCGTCGATCGCTACGGAGCGTGACGGTACGGGGAATGCGACACGTGGTCAAGTGGTCGCGACCCTACCGTTGAGGGCCACCGGGGGAGTTATCCCCATTCGTCGGCCTGATCCGGTGGTCAGCAGCCGCCGTCCATCGGCCGGGTGACCACTGGTAACGTGGCGTGAAGCCCCGGTCCGGGTCTGTACGCGGTCCGACCGGAGTTGCCCGACATCCTTTAACGACCCGTCCCGTGAGGCGGGGAAGGAGGTCTGCCGTGGCGTACCCACCGGCTGCCCGCTCGTCACCACCACGACAACCCTCGGTGAAGGTCATCCTCGACAGCGCCGACGTGCAGCGCGTGGTCGACCGCATCTCGCACCAGATCCTGGAGAAGACCCAGGGCGCCGCCGACACCGTGTTGTTGGGGATTCCCACCCGTGGCGCGCCCCTCGCGCGACGGCTCGCGGCCCGCATCAGCACCTTCGAGGCCGTCGACATCCCGGTGGGTGTGCTCGACATCACGCTCTACCGTGACGACCTGCGGCGCCACGCCACCCGCGCGGTCGGCCCCACCCAGGTGCCCACCGGCGGCATCGACGGCAAGCGGGTCATCCTCGTCGACGACGTGTTGTTCTCCGGCCGCACTGTCCGGGCCGCGCTCGACGCGCTCAACGACGTGGGTCGCCCGGCGTCGGTGCAGCTCGCGGTCCTTGTCGACCGGGGCCACCGGGAGCTGCCGATCCGCGCCGACTACGTCGGCAAGAACATCCCGACCTCGCTCGCCGAGAGCGTGAAGGTCACGCTCGCCGAGACCGACGGTGTCGACGAGGTCAAGTTGTACGGAGGGGCAACCGCATGATCAAGCACCTGCTCTCCGGCGCGGACCTGGACGCCGACACCGCCACCGAGATCCTGGACACCGCCGCCGAGATGGCCACTGTCGCCGGCCGCGAGATCAAGAAGCTGCCCGCGCTGCGCGGCCGTACTGTCGTGAACCTCTTCTACGAGGACTCCACACGTACCCGGATCTCGTTCGAGGCGGCGGCGAAGCGGCTCAGCGCCGACGTGATCAACTTTTCCGCGAAGGGTTCCAGCGTCGCCAAGGGCGAGAGCCTGAAGGACACCGCGCTGACCCTGCAGGCGATGGGCGCTGACGCGGTGGTCGTGCGGCACCCCGCCTCCGGCGCCCCGCACCGCCTCGCCAACTGGGTGGACGGCTCGGTGGTCAACGCCGGCGACGGCACCCACGAGCACCCCACCCAGGCGTTGCTCGACGCGTACACGATGCGGGCCCGGCTGGGTCGGCTCGCCGGCCTGTCGGTCGCCGTGGTCGGAGACGTGCTGCACTCCCGGGTCGCCCGCTCGAACGTCCTGCTGCTGTCGACCCTCGGCGCGAAGGTGACCCTCGTCGGCCCGCCGACGCTCATCCCGGTCGACATCGCCGGCGCCCTCGCACCCGGCACCGACGTCTCCTACGACCTCGACTCGGTGCTGCCCGACGTCGACGTGGTGATGATGCTGCGGGTGCAGCGGGAGCGGATGAAGGACTCCTACTTCCCGTCCGCCCGCGAGTACGCCCGCCGCTACGGGCTGGACGGGCCCCGCATGCGCCGGCTGCCGGAGCACGCCATCGTCATGCACCCGATGAACCGGGGGATGGAGATCACCCCCGAGGTGGCCGACTCACCCCGCTCCACGATCGTCGAACAGGTCACCAACGGGGTTTCCGTGCGGATGGCCGTCCTGTACCTGCTGCTCGGAGGGAACAACCGGTGACCGCGTACCTCATCACCAGCGTGAGCGTCGTCGGCGCCGCGCCGACGGACCTGCTGATCCGCGACGGCGTCGTCGCCGAGGTCGGTGCGGGGCTGTCCGCGCCGGACGCGACGGTCATCGACGGAACCGGGCTGGTCGCCCTGCCCGGCCTTGTCGACCTGCACACCCACCTGCGCGAACCGGGTCGGGAGGACGCCGAGACCGTCGAGTCCGGCTCCCGGGCGGCGGCGCTGGGCGGCTACACGGCGGTCTGCGCGATGGCCAACACCTCTCCGGTGGCCGACACCGCGGGTGTGGTCGAGCAGGTGTGGCGGCTCGGCCGGGAGGCCGGGCTGGTCGACGTGCAGCCCGTCGGCGCGGTCACCGTCGGGCTGGCCGGCGAGCGCCTCGCCGAGCTGGGCGCGATGGCCGACTCGGCGGCCCAGGTGCGGATGTTCTCCGACGACGGGCACTGCGTGGCCGACCCGCTGCTGATGCGCCGGGCACTGGAGTACGTCAAGGCGTTCGACGGGATCATCGCCCAGCACGCCGAGGAGCCCCGGCTCACCGAGGGCGCCCAGATGCACGAGGGTGAGGTCTCCACCCGGCTCGGGCTGATCGGCTGGCCGGCGGTCGCCGAGGAGGCGATCATCGCCCGGGACGTGCTGCTCGCCGAGCACGTGGGCAGCCGCCTGCACGTCTGCCACGTCTCCACCGCCGGCAGCGTCGAGGTGCTGCGTCAGGCCAAGGCCCGTGGGGTACGCGTCACCGCCGAGGTCACCCCGCACCACCTACTGCTCACCGACGAGCGCGCGGAGAGCTACGACCCCGTCTTCAAGGTCAACCCGCCGCTGCGGACGTCCGCGGACGTCACCGCGTTGCGCGCCGCGCTCGCCGACGGCGTCATCGACATCATCGCCACCGACCACGCCCCGCACGCCGTGGAGGACAAGGAGTGCGAGTGGGCGTACGCCCGGCCGGGGATGCTCGGTCTGGAGACCGCCCTGTCCATCGCGCTCGACGTGCTCGGCCCCGAGTGGGACCTGATCGCCGAGCGGATGTCCCGCACGCCTGCCCGGATCGCCGGGCTGACCGGGCACGGCGTCGACCCGGCGCCCGGTGTGCCGGCCAACCTGACCCTTGTCGACCCGGCCGTCCGCCGCACCATCGAGCCGGCGGAGCTGGCCAGTCGCAGTCGCAACACCCCGTATGCCCGCATGACGCTGCCAGGTCGCATCGTGGCGACCTTCCTGCGCGGCGAGCCGACGGTTCTGGACGGAAAGGCTGTCAAGTGAGCAAGCGCAGACCCGCGATTCTCGTACTCGAGGACGGGCGCATCTTCCACGGCGAGGCGTACGGCAGTGTCGGGGAGACCTTCGGCGAGGCCGTCTTCAACACCGGCATGACCGGCTACCAGGAGACCCTCACCGACCCGTCGTACCACCGCCAGGTCGTCGTGCAGACCGCGCCGCACATCGGCAACACCGGCGTCAACGGCGAGGACGACGAGTCCGACCGGATCTGGGTGGCCGGGTACGTGGTGCGCGACCCGGCCCGCATCGGTTCGAACTGGCGGGCCACCGGCAGTCTGGAGGACCGGCTCGCCACCGAGGGCGTGGTGGGCATCAGCGGGGTGGACACCCGGGCGCTGACCCGGCACCTGCGCGACCGGGGCGCCATGCGGGTGGGCATCTCCAGCATCGACACGGACCCGCAGAGCCTGCTGGCCAGGGTCCTCGCGTCACCGCAGATGGTCGGCGCGGACCTCAGCGCCGAGGTGACCACCGCCAAGCCGTACGTCGTCGAGGCCGTCGGCGAGCGGCGGTTCACCGTCGCGGCGCTGGACCTGGGCATCAAGCGCAACGTGCCGCGGCGGCTCGCCGAGCGGGGGGTGACCACCCACGTGCTGCCCGCCTCGTCGAGCATCGAGGACCTGCTCGCCACCGGCGCGGACGCGGTGTTCTTCTCGCCCGGCCCGGGTGACCCGGCGACCGCCGACGGGCCGGTGGCGCTGGCCCGGGAGGTGCTGACCCGCCGCATCCCGCTGTTCGGCATCTGCTTCGGCAGCCAGATCCTCGGGCGGGCGTTGGGCTTCGGCACCTACAAGCTGGGCTACGGCCACCGCGGCATCAACCAGCCGGTGCTCGACCGGGTCACCGGCAAGGTCGAGGTGACAAGCCACAACCACGGCTTCGCGGTGCAGGTGCCGGGCGCCGGGCAGGGGGCGGTGGTCCCCGACCAGGTGATCCAGACCGAGTTCGGTGGCGTTCAGGTGTCCCATGTCTGCCTCAATGACAACGTGGTCGAGGGGCTGCGGGCCGTGGACGTACCGGCGTTCACCGTGCAGTACCACCCGGAGGCGGCGGCCGGTCCGCACGACGCGGACTACCTCTTCGACCGTTTCGCCGAGCTGATCGAGGGCCGGCAGACCAGTGCAGACCCGACCCACAGCGAGGGGCGCAGCAATGCCTAAGCGGAGCGATCTCAAGCACATCCTGGTGATCGGCTCCGGGCCGATCGTCATCGGGCAGGCCTGCGAGTTCGACTACTCCGGCACCCAGGCGTGCCGGGTGCTGCGCAGTGAGGGGATCCGGGTCAGCCTGGTCAACTCCAACCCGGCGACGATCATGACCGACCCGGAGTTCGCCGACGCCACGTACGTCGAGCCGATCACCCCGGAGTTCGTGGAACTGGTCATCGCCAAGGAACGCCCGGACGCGATCCTGGCGACCCTCGGTGGGCAGACCGCGCTGAACACCGCCGTCGCCCTGCACGAGAACGGCGTCCTGGAGAAGTACGGCGTCGAGTTGATCGGCGCGAACATCGACGCCATCAACCGGGGCGAGGACCGCCAGTTGTTCAAGGAGATCGTCGCCAAGGCCGGTGTCCGGCTCGGCGTCGAGGACCCGGCCGCGCTGGTGCCCCGCTCCCGGGTCTGCCACTCGATGGAAGAGGTCGAGGAGACCGTCGCCGATCTGGGGCTGCCTGTGGTGATCCGGCCGTCGTTCACAATGGGCGGTCTGGGTTCGGGCATGGCACACACCCCGGAGGACCTGGCCCGCATCGCCGGTGACGGTCTGGCCGCCAGCCCGGTGCACGAGGTGCTCATCGAGGAGAGCGTGCTCGGCTGGAAGGAGTACGAGCTCGAACTGATGCGCGACCGGCACGACAACGTGGTGGTGGTCTGCTCGATCGAGAACATCGACCCGATGGGCGTGCACACCGGAGACAGCGTCACAGTGGCACCGGCCATGACGCTCACCGACCGGGAGTACCAGCGTCTGCGTGACCTGGGCATCGCGGTCCTGCGCGAGGTCGGTGTGGACACCGGCGGCTGCAACATCCAGTTCGCGGTCAACCCTGTCGACGGCCGCATCGTCGTGATCGAGATGAACCCGCGGGTGTCCCGGTCGTCGGCGCTGGCGTCGAAGGCGACAGGCTTCCCGATCGCCAAGATCGCCGCGAAGCTGGCCATCGGCTACACCCTCGACGAGATCCCCAACGACATCACGTTGAAGACCCCGGCGGCGTTCGAGCCGACCCTGGACTACGTGGTGGTGAAGATCCCCCGGTTCGCGTTCGAGAAGTTCCCAGGCGCGGACCCGGAGCTGACCACCACCATGAAGTCGGTGGGCGAGGCGATGAGCCTGGGCCGCAACTTCTCCGAGGCGCTCAACAAGGCGATGCGCTCGATGGAGACCAAATCATCTGGTTTCTGGACGCAGCCCGACCCGGCCGGCGTCACGCTCGCCGACACCCTGGCCGCGCTGCGCATCCCGCACGACGGCCGGCTGTACACCGTCGAGCGCGCACTGCGCCTCGGCGCGTCGATCGCCGAGGTCAGCGCCGCATCCGGTGGCATCGACCCGTGGTTCCTGGACCAGATCGTCGCCCTGATCGAGCTGCGGGCCGAGATCGTGGACGCCCCGGTGCTCGACGCCGACCTGCTGCGCCGCGCCAAGCGGGCCGGCCTGTCCGACCGGCAGCTCGCCGCGCTGCGCCCGGAGCTGGCCGCCGAGGACGGCGTCCGCACCCTGCGGCACCGCCTCGACGTACGCCCGGTCTACAAGACTGTGGACACCTGCGCGGCCGAGTTCGAGGCGACCACGCCGTACCACTACTCGACGTACGACTCGGAGACCGAGGTCGTGCCGTCGGACCGGCCGAAGGTGCTGATCCTGGGCTCCGGCCCGAACCGGATCGGACAGGGCATCGAGTTCGACTACTCGTGCGTGCACGCCGTGCAGGCGCTGCGGTCGGCCGGCTACGAGACCGTCATGGTCAACTGCAACCCGGAGACGGTCTCCACCGACTACGACACCGCCGACCGGCTCTACTTCGAGCCGCTGACCTTCGAGGACGTCCTGGAGGTCTGGCACGCCGAGGACTCCTCGGGTCGCGCGGCTGGCGGGCCGGGCGTGGTCGGTGTGGTCGTGCAGCTCGGCGGGCAGACGCCGCTGGGGTTGGCGCAGCGACTCAAGAACGCCGGTGTGCCGATCGTCGGCACCTCCCCGGAGTCGATCCACCTTGCCGAGGAGCGGGGCGCGTTCGGTGCGGTGCTGGCCCGCGCCGGGCTGCGCGCGCCGGCGCACGGCATGGCCACCTCCTACGACGAGGCCAAGGCGATCGCCGACGAGATCGGCTACCCGGTGCTGGTCCGGCCGTCGTACGTGCTGGGCGGTCGCGGCATGGAGATCGTCTACGACGACCCGACGCTGCGTGACTACATCGGCCGGGCCACCGACATCTCCCCGAACCACCCGGTGCTGGTCGACAGGTTCCTCGACGACGCCATCGAGATCGACGTGGACGCGCTGTGCGACGCCGACGGCGAGGTCTACATCGGTGGGGTGATGGAGCACATCGAGGAGGCCGGCATCCACTCCGGCGACTCGTCGTGCGCGCTGCCGCCGATCACCCTCGCCGGGTCGCACCTGGCCGAGGTCCGCCGCTACACCGAGGCCATCGCCCGTGGCGTCGGCGTCCGTGGCCTGCTCAACGTGCAGTACGCGCTCAAGGACGACGTGCTCTACGTCCTGGAGGCCAACCCGCGCGCCTCGCGGACCGTTCCGTTCGTCTCGAAGGCGACGGCCGTGCCGCTGGCCAAGGCGGCGGCACGGATCGCGCTCGGCGCGAGCATCGCCGAGCTGCGGGCCGAGGGACTGTTGCCGGCGACCGGGGACGGCGGCACGATGTCCGCCGACGCGCCGGTAGCGGTCAAGGAGGCGGTGCTGCCGTTCAAGCGCTTCCGGACCCGCGCCGGCAAGGGCATCGACTCGCTGCTCGGGCCGGAGATGAAGTCCACCGGCGAGGTGATGGGCATCGACACCAACTTCGGGCATGCCTTCGCCAAGAGCCAGTCGGCCGCGTACGGCTCGCTGCCGACCGCCGGGAAGATCTTCGTCTCGGTGGCCAACCGGGACAAGCGCGGCATGATCTTCCCGATCAAGCGGCTTGCCGATCTGGGCTTCGAGATCGTGGCGACCACCGGCACCGCCGAGGTGCTGCGCCGGCACGGCATCGCCTGCGAGCAGGTCCGCAAGCACTACGAGGCCGGCGAGAGCGACGACGCGGTGTCACTGATCCTCGGCGGTCACGTGGCGCTGGTGATCAACACGCCGCAGGGCTCGGGTGCCAGCGCCCGTTCCGACGGCTACGAGATCCGCAGCGCCGCCGTCACCGGGGACATCCCCTGCATCACCACGGTCCCCGGCGCTGCCGCAGCGGTGATGGGCATCGAGGCGCGGATCCGGGGCGACATGCAGGTACGCCCCCTGCAGGACCTGCACGCCACCCTGCGGGCCGCCCAGTGACAGTGTTCGAGCGGGCGGTACGGCCCTGGCTGTTCCGGCTCGGCGGTGGCGACGCGGAGGCCGCGCACGAGTGGACACTGCGGCGGCTGGCCGCGCTGTCCCGGCGGCCCGCCGCGCTCGCCGCCCTGCGCACCCGGTACGCGGTGAGCGCGCCGCGCACGGTCTTCGGAGTCCGGTTCCCGAACCCGGTCGGGCTGGCCGCCGGCATGGACAAGGACGGCGCGGCGCTGGCGGCGTGGCCGGCGCTCGGCTTCGGCTTCGTCGAGGTGGGCACTGTCACCGCACACGCGCAACCGGGCAACCCCCGGCCGCGCCTGTTCCGGCTGCCGGCCAGCGAGGCGGTGGTCAACCGGATGGGCTTCAACAACGCCGGTGCCGCCGCGCTGGCCGCCCGGCTGGCCGCGCTGCCGCGCCCGATCGGTGTGCCCTTGGGCATCTCGCTCGGCAAGTCCAAGGTGACCCCGCTCGACGAGGCTGTCGAGGACTACCTCACCTCGTACCGTGCGCTGCGCGGGCACGGCGACTACTTCGCCGTGAACGTCTCCTCACCGAACACACCGGGCCTGCGCTCGTTGCAGGACCGTACGCACCTGGATGCGCTGCTCGCGGCCCTGGTGGGGGAGAAGCCGGTCCTGGTCAAGATCGCCCCTGATCTGACCGAGGCGGCCATCGCCGAACTGCTGGAGGTCTGCCTGGCCCGGGGCGCGGCAGGGGTGATCGCCACCAACACCACGCTCGGCCGTGACGGGCTTGCCCCGACGGACGCGCAGCGCGGTGCGGAGACCGGCGGGCTGTCCGGCCGTCCGCTGACCGGTCGGGCCCGGGAGGTGGTCGCCTTCGTCCACCGGGAGACCGGTGGCCGGCTGCCGATCATCGGGGTCGGCGGAGTGCTGGACCCGGACGACGCCGCTCGCATGTTCGACGCCGGCGCCGCCCTGGTGCAGCTCTACACAGGCTTCATCTACCGGGGACCCGCCCTGGTCCGGGCCGTCGCCCGCGCGAAGGCCACCACGGGAGCACCTGACCCGGTCGCCGGCCGGTGACCGCAGGGGCGGTCGAGCCGACTGCGGCCTCCGTGTCGGGTGGCCTGCTCGTGGGCCGTGCCGCTCCGGTTTGCGTGTCGGGTGGCGTGATCGTGCGTCGTGCCGCTCCGGCCGCCGACCTGTCCTCGCGTCCTTTGCTCTGCTTCACCCGACGCACCACCCGTTGTCCGGATACCGGACGCTGGCCGTTGCGTGGGTTGAAGCAGAGCAAAGGACGCGCACAAGTGGTCCGGCGCGGCCGCGCCGTGCCTGCCGTCCGGGCGGTGCCCGGCCTCCGCGCCGCGTCGACGGACCGGGCCGCGTCGACGGACCGGGCCGCGTCGACGGACCGGGCCGCGTCGACGGACCGGGCCGCGTCGACGGACCGGGCCGCGTCGACGGACCGGGCTGGTCGGTGGCGGCGGCCCGTCTGCGGTGACCGGCCCGTCCAGCTCTGGAAGGAGTGCGCGTGACGCCCGAGGAGATCCTGGCCGCCGACCGGGCGCACGTCTGGCACCCGTACACGGCGCTGCCATCGGCTAACCAGCCGTACGTGGTGAGCAGCGCCGAGGGAGTGCGGTTGCGTCTGGCCGACGGGCGGGAACTGGTGGACGGGATGTCGTCCTGGTGGGCGGCGATCCACGGCTACCGGCACCCGGTGCTGGACGCGGCGGTGACCGACCAGCTCGGCCGGATGAGCCACGTGATGTTCGGCGGCCTCACCCACGAGCCGGCGGTCCAGCTCGCCCGGGCCCTTGTCGAGCTGGCCCCGGAAGGTCTGGAGCACGTGTTCCTGGCCGACTCCGGCTCGGTGAGCGTCGAAGTGGCGATGAAGATGTGCCTGCAGTACCAGCGGGCGATCGGCAGGCCGCAGCGGCGCCGGCTCGCGACGTGGCGAGGCGGCTACCACGGTGACACCTTCCACCCGATGAGCGTCTGCGACCCCGAAGGTGGGATGCATCACCTCTGGGGCGACGTGCTGCCCCGGCAGGTCTTCGCCCCGGTGCCGCCGGGCGGGTTCGCCGATCCGCCGGACGAGGCGTACGTGGCCGCGTTGGTCGACGCCGTCGAACGGCACGCCGACGAACTGGCCGCGGTGATCGTGGAGCCGGTGGTGCAGGGCGCCGGCGGGATGCGCTTCCACCATCCCGGGTACCTGCGGGTGCTGCGCGAGGTGACCCAGGCCCACGGCGTGCTGCTGATCTTCGACGAGATCGCCACCGGGTTCGGCCGTACGGGCACGATGTTCGCCGCCGAGCACGCCGGGGTGTCCCCGGACGTAATGTGCGTGGGCAAGGCGCTCACCGGCGGCTACCTGACGTTGGCCGCGACCCTGTGCACCCCGGAGATCGCCCGGGGCATCTCCGCCGCGGGTGTCCTGGCGCACGGGCCCACCTTCATGGGCAACCCGCTGGCCTGTGCCGTCGCCAACGCCTCCCTCGGGCTGCTGCAAGCGGGGGACTGGGCGGGACAGGTCGCCAGGGTCGGCGCGGGCCTGCGCGCCGGTCTGGAGCCCCTGCGCGGCACGCCCGGCGTGACCGACGTACGGGTGCTCGGCGCGATCGGGGTGGTCCAGCTCGATCACGAGGTGGACCTCGGGGCGGCCACCGCGGCGGCCATCGACCGAGGCGTGTGGCTACGACCGTTCCGCGACCTGATCTACACGATGCCGCCGTACGTCACCGACGACGCCGACCTGGCCCGCATCGCGGCCGGGGTGGCGGCGGCGGTGACGTACGGCTGAGAGGGCCCGTTCACCGGGTCGACGGTGTGACCCGGGCGGGGCTGCCGCCCGGACGAGGAGAGGAGAACACTCCCATGGAGACCTTCGGCACCCGGCTGCACCGGGCGATCACCGAGCGGGGGCCGCTCTGTGTGGGCATCGATCCGCATCCCGGTCTGCTGGCCCGTTGGGGTCTCGCCGACGACGTTGACGGTCTTGACCGGTTCACCCGGACCGTCGTTGACGCCCTCGGTGACCGGGTTGCGGTGGTCAAGCCTCAGTCGGCCTTTTTCGAGCGGTTCGGGTCCCGCGGTGTGGCGATCCTTGAGTCAACTATCCGACAGTTACGGGAAGCCGGTTCGCTCGTTTTGCTGGACGTCAAGCGTGGCGACATCGGCTCAACGGTCAGCGCGTACGCCTCCGCGTACCTCGATCCATCCAGCCCTTTGTATGTCGACGCCGTCACCGCGAGCCCCTACCTGGGAGTAGGTTCGCTGGCCCCGATGTTCGAACTCGCTGCCCAGCACGGCGGCGGTGTCTTCGTGCTCGCCCTCACCTCGAACCCCGAGGGCGCCGCCGTCCAGCGTGCCCGTACGGCCGACGGGCGCACCGTCGCGCAGACCGTGATTGACGAGATTTCCCAGCTCAACAGGGGTGCAGACCCCCTCGGGAGCTTCGGTTTGGTGGTCGGCGCGACCATCGGAGACACCGGTCATGACCTCTCCGGCGTGGGTGGTCCGCTGCTCGCGCCGGGGCTCGGAGCACAGGGTGCAGGGGCCGCGGACCTACGCACAGTGTTCGGTTCCAGCCTTCCCGCAGTGCTCCCGTCGTACTCCCGGGAGGTGCTCTCGGCAGGTCCGGACGGCACCGCCCTGCGGGCCGCCGCGGACCGGGTGCTGGCCGAGTGCCGGGCCGTTCTGGCTGCCCGGTGACTGACTGACGGCTCGGTCACTCTCCGATGATCATCGCGTGCCCACGTTGCCGAAAGTTCCGTTGACCGCTAGTTTTCCCCGCGCTGGGAACCACGGACCCCTTGGTTCACAGCGACACCACGTTTCACAGATGCGGCGGTGCGCCCCGCCCGCCGCGATAGGGACCTGAGGAGAACTGGTGCCGCTCCCGTCACTGACCCCCGAACAGCGCGCTGCCGCGCTCGAGAAGGCTGCGGAGATCCGCAAGGCCCGTGCCGAGCTGAAGGAACAGCTCAAGCAGGGCAAGACCACCCTCGGTGCCGTCCTCGAACGGGCCGAGGGCGACGACGTCGTCGGCAAGCTCAAGGTTTCGGCCGTCCTCCAGGCGATGCCGGGCATTGGCAAGATCCGGGCTACCCAGATCATGGAGAAGCTCAAGATCGCTGACAGCCGTCGCCTGCGCGGCCTCGGCGAGCAGCAGCGCAAGGCACTGCTTGGAGAGTTCGCCGCCAACTGAACCTGGCAGCGTGTAGAAACAAGCAGTGAGCACGGATGACGAGGCGCGCCCGGCGGCTCGGCTCACTGTCCTGGCTGGACCTTCGGGTTCCGGCAGGGAGAGTGTCGTCGAGCTTGTCCGGGCGCGTTCTCCGTCCGTGTGGATCCCGGTGCCGGCAACTACCAGGCCGCGCCGGGAGTCCGAGATCGATGGGGAAGACCGGGTCTTTCTCTCCGCCGCGGAGTTCGAGCGCCGGGCGGCCGCCGATGACCTGCTCGAATGGTCCCGGATCGGTCCGTACCACAGGGGCACCCCGTACCCCCCGCTGCGCGCCCGGCTCGACGCCGGGCAGGCGGTCCTACTTTCGCTCGACGTCGCCGGCGCCCAGCTGGTCCGGGCGAGACTGCCCGACGCCCGGCTGGTGCTGCTGAGCCCGCCGGGGCACCGGCCCGACGCCGCCGTGGCGGCGGCCTTCGACCACGCCCTGACGCACGACCACACCGGGCGGGTGGCTGACGAGCTGGTAGGCTTACTCGGTTCTTCTTATCCGGATCCGGCCTGGTCGCGCGTGCGTGGCTGACGGCCGGCCGCCGTTGAGACTCAGCACCGCGTCCGCGCGGCTCGAAAGACGCAGAGGTTAATTCGTGGGATCCATCGCCAACCCCGAAGGCATCACCAACCCGCCGATCGACGAGCTCCTCGAGAAGACGACGTCGAAGTACGCGCTTGTGATCTTCGCCGCCAAGCGGGCGCGTCAGGTAAACGCCTACTACAGCCAGCTCGGTGAGGGCCTCCTGGAGTACGTCGGCCCGCTCGTTGAGACCACCCCGCAGGAGAAGCCCCTCTCCATCGCCATGCGTGAGATCAACGCGGGCCTGCTCACCGCCGAGCCGACCGACCAGCCGTAAGCGTCGGCACGTCGATGTCCGCCGGGATCGTCCTCGGGGTCGGCGGTGGCATCGCCGCCTACAAGGCGTGTGAGCTCCTGCGGCTCTTCACCGAATCAGGTCATCGGGTCCGCGTCGTACCTACCGCGGCGGCGCTCCGGTTCGTCGGAGCGCCGACCTGGGCGGCGCTGTCCGGCCAGCCGGTAGCCGACGACGTGTGGTCCGACGTCCACGAGGTGCCGCACGTCAGGCTCGGCCAGCAGGCCGACCTGGTGGTGGTCGCTCCGACAACAGCGGACCTGCTCGCGAAGGCCGCCCACGGGCTCGCCGACGACCTGTTGACGAACACGCTGCTGACCGCGCGCTGCCCGGTGCTGCTGGCCCCGGCCATGCACACCGAGATGTGGGAGCACCCGGCCACTGTCGCCAACGTCGCGACGCTGCGCTCCCGGGGCGTCCGGGTCATCGAGCCGGCCGTCGGGCGGCTCACCGGCGTCGACACAGGCAAGGGCCGGCTGCCCGATCCAGCCGAGATCTTCGCGGTCGCCCGCCGGATCCTGGCCCGTGGCGGCACCACCCCTGCCGACCTGACCGGTCGCCGCGTGGTGGTGACAGCGGGCGGCACCCGGGAACCTCTGGACCCGGTCCGCTTCCTGGGTAACCGCTCCTCGGGCAAGCAGGGCTACGCGTTCGCCCGTGCGGCGGTGGCCCGGGGCGCCCGGGTCACGCTGATCGCGGCGAACGTCTCCCTCGCCGACCCGGCCGGTGTCGACCTGGTCCGGGTGGGCTCCACCGCGGAGCTGCGGGAGGCCACCCTGAAGGCCGCCGTCGAGGCCGATGCTGTCGTGATGGCGGCGGCTCCTGCCGATTTCCGGCCGGCGACGTACGCGCCTGGCAAAATCAAGAAGTCGGACGACGGTGTCGCGCCCACCATCGAGCTCGTCACGAACCCGGACATCGCGGCGGAGCTCGGCCAGCGCAAGCGACCGGATCAGGTGCTTGTGGTGTTCGCCGCCGAGACCGGCGACGCGGAGGCCAACGCGCGGGCGAAACTCGCCCGCAAGCGGGCCGACCTCATCGTGGTCAACGAGGTCGGGCCCGACAAGGTCTTCGGTGCCGACACCAACACGGTGACGGTCATCGGAGCGGACGGCTCGGTGAGCCGCCTGCCGGAGCAGGTCAAGGAGGCTGTGGCCGACACCGTGTGGGATCTCGTCGTGGCGCGGCTGACCGACCGCTCCTGACGGGTGGAACACAGCAAGCTCCGAGTCCCGACACTGGCCGCAGTGGTGATTAGACTGCCGCAGAATGACTTCACACGCTTAGGAGTGCCGTGACACGCCGCCTCTTCACGTCCGAATCGGTCACGGAAGGCCACCCGGACAAGATCGCCGACCAGATCAGCGACGGCATCCTCGATGCGCTGCTCACCGAGGATCCCCACAGCCGGGTTGCGGTGGAAACCATGATCACCACCGGCCAGGTGCACATCGCCGGTGAGGTCACCACCAAGGCGTACGCCGACATCCCGACGATTGTGCGCCGGACCATCCTCGACATCGGCTACGACTCGTCGAAGAAGGGCTTCGACGGCGCGTCCTGTGGCGTCAGCGTCTCCATCGGGGCGCAGTCGGAGGACATCGCGCAGGGCGTGGACAACGCTTTCGAGCTGCGTACCGGTGCGTCGGAGAGCGCGCTGGACGCGCAGGGCGCCGGCGACCAGGGCATGATGTTCGGCTTCGCCTGCTCGGAGACCCCCGAGCTGATGCCGCTGCCCATCGCCCTGGCCCACCGGCTGGCCCGTCGCCTCGCCGCGGTGCGCAAGGACGGCACGATCCCGTACCTGCGCCCGGACGGCAAGACCCAGGTGACGATCGAGTACGAGGGGCTGCGCCCGGTCCGGCTGAACACCGTCGTCGTGTCCAGCCAGCATGCCGCTGACATCTCGCTGGAGTCGCTGCTCACCCCCGACGTGCGCGACCACGTCATCGCCCCGGAGCTGGAGAGCCTGGGTCTGGACACCGACGGCTACCGGCTGCTGGTCAACCCGACCGGTCGGTTCGAGATCGGCGGTCCGATGGGTGACGCCGGCCTCACCGGCCGTAAGATCATCGTCGACACCTACGGCGGGTACGCCCGGCACGGCGGCGGTGCCTTCTCCGGCAAGGACCCGTCCAAGGTGGACCGCTCCGCGGCGTACGCGATGCGGTGGGTGGCCAAGAACGTGGTCGCCGCCGGCCTGGCCGAGCGGTGCGAGGCGCAGGTCGCCTACGCCATCGGCAAGGCACACCCGGTGAGCCTGTTCATCGAGACGTTCGGCACCGAGACCGTGTCGGTTGCCTCGATCGAGAAGGCCGTCGGCGAGGTGTTCGACCTGCGTCCGGCCGCGATCATCCGCGACCTCAACCTGCTCCGCCCGATCTACCAGCAGACCGCCGCGTACGGCCACTTCGGCCGGGAGCTGCCGGACCTGACCTGGGAGAGCACCGACCGGGCCGCCGACCTCAAGTCGGCCGCGGGAGCCTGACCGCCACCAGGCGTAGCGACCGGCGACCCGCAGAGGGGTCGCCGGTCGCGCGCGTCTGCGTGGACGTCGGTCTGGCACACCTGGACCGGCCGTTCGACTATCTGGTGCCGGCCGACCTGGACGAGGTGGCGGTGCCCGGCACCCGGGTGAAGGTGCGCTTCGCGGGGCAACTCGTCGACGGGTGGCTGCTGGCCCGCGCCGACGACTCCGGGCACACCGGCCGGCTCGCCTACCTGGAGAAGGTGGTCTCGCCCGAGCCGGTGCTGTCGCCCGAAGTCGCCCGGCTGGCGCGGGCGGTCGCCGACCGGTACGCGGGCAACCTCGCCGACGTGCTCCGGCTCGCCGTACCGCCCCGGCACGCCCGCGTGGAGAAGGAAGCCCGCGCCGACCAACCCGCCCCAGCCGAGGACGCCGCCGGCGTCGACGCGGTCGCGGCGGCCGGATCCGAGCCGCCGGTGGATCCGCGCGGATGGCGCGACTACCCGACCGGACCGGCTCTGCTGGCGGCGCTCACCGACGGTCGGGCACCCCGGGCGGTCTGGTCGGCGCTGCCCGGCGAGGACTGGGCCGCCCGCTACGCCGACGCGGTGGCCGCCACCGTCGCCGGAGGGCGTGGCGCGGTGGTCGTGGTGGCCGACGCCCGTGACCTGAACCGGCTCGACGCCGCGCTGACAAGCGTGCTCGGGCCGGACCGGCACGTCAGCCTCTCCGCCGCGCTCGGGCCGGCCCGGCGCTACCGGGCGTTCCTCGCCGCCCGGCGGGGGGAGGTGCCGGTGGTGATCGGCACCCGCGCGGCGATGTTCGCCCCGGTGGACCGCCTCGGTCTGGTCGCTGTCTGGGACGACGGCGACGACCTGCATTCCGAGCCCCGGGCGCCCTATCCGCACGCCCGCGATGTGTTGCTCACCCGAGCCCAGCTGGCCGAGGCCGGCGCGCTCGTCGGCGGGTACGCCCGCACCGCAGAGGCGCAGCTGCTGCTGGAGACCGGGTGGGCGCGGGAGGTCGTCGCCGACCGGGCGACGGTACGAGCCCGGGTACCCGCGATCGCGCCGACCGGTGACGACCCCCAGTTGGCCCGTGACCCGGGTGCGGCCACCGCGCGGCTGCCCAGCCTGGCGTGGACGGCTGCCCGCGACTCCGTCCGGGCGGACCTGCCGGTGCTGGTGCAGGTGCCCCGACGCGGCTATCTGCCCTCGATCTCCTGCGACGACTGCCGGACCCCGGCCCGCTGTGCGCACTGCGCCGGCCCACTGGCGCTGCCGTCGGCCGGTGGCACCCCGGCCTGCCGCTGGTGCGCCCGGGTGGCCGCCGCGTACGCCTGCCCGCAGTGCGGTGGGCGGCGGCTGCGCGCGGCGGTGACCGGCGCTCGGCGTACGGCGGAGGAGTTGGGGCGGGCGTTTCCCGGCGTGCCGGTGCGCACCTCGGGCCGGGAGGAGGTGCTGACCGACGTGCCGGGCGGCGCGTCCCTGGTGGTGGCCACGCCCGGGGCCGAGCCGGTCGCCGAGGGCGGCTACGGCGCGGTGCTGCTGCTCGACTCGTGGGCGCTGTTGACCCGGGCGGACCTGCGCGCGGGTGAGGAGGCGTTGCGTCGCTGGATGGCGGCGGCGGCCCTGGCCCGCCCGGCTCCGGCCGGCCGGGTGGTGGTGGTCGCCGACGGCGCGCTCGCCCCGGTGCAGGCGTTGTTGCGGTGGGATGCGGCCTGGTTCGCCGGCCGGGAGTTGGCTGAGCGCCGGGAGTTGGGTTTTCCGCCTGCGGTGCGGATGGCGAGCGTCACAGGCCCGGCCGAGGCGGTGGCCGACCTGCTCGCCGCCGCCCGGCTGCCGGGCGACGCCGAGGTGCTCGGTCCGGTGCCGGCCGACGAGGGTCGGGAGCGGATGCTGGTCCGGGTGCCCCGCGCGCGGGCCGCCGCGCTCGCCGAGGCGCTGCACTCGGCGGCCGGTGCGCGGGCCGCCCGCAAGGCCGCCGACCCGGTCCGTCTCCAGGTCGATCCGCTGAGCCTCTTCTGACCGTTTCCGGTGCGTGCCGAGGGCGCCGGGCCTGGCCGGGGAGCGTGTCTTCGCACACTGCGTGCGGCAAAGTGGTGGCGTCGCAGTGGTAGCATCGCCCGTCATGCCATGGCGTACGGCGGCTCCAGGTCGCGACGGGGCGTCAGACGCGCCGAGCTGGATCCTCGCCCGATCGTGGGAACGCGTCGGTCGGACGCGATGTCGATGATGTCTTTGAGCCGGTGATCAGGGGTGGACCAGTCGTGACCGTTCGACAATCGATCGTCTTCAACGGCGACCTCGGCAGCGGCAAGAGCACGGTTTCGGTGGAGATCGCCAACCGGCTCGGGATGCGTCGGGTCAGTGTGGGCGACCTCTATCGGGAGATGGCGCAGCAGCGGCAGATGACCGCCCTGCAACTCAACCTGCACGCCGAGCTCGACCAGGCCGTCGACGGCTACGTCGACCAGCTCCAGCGGGACATCGCCGCCTCCGGTGAAAGCCTGATCATGGATTCCCGGCTGGCGTGGCACTTCTTCACCGACGCGCTCAAGGTGCACATGATCACCGAGCCGGGGGAGGCGGCCCGTCGGGTGCTGGCCCGCCCGTCCGGCCCGGCGGAGAGCTACGCCTCGCTGGAGGAGGCCAAGGCCAAGCTCCGGGAGCGCAGCGAGAGTGAGCGCAGCCGGTTCATCGTCCGCTACGGGGTGGACAAGGCCCGCCTGCGCAACTACGACCTGATCTGTGACACCACCCGGGCGTCCGCCGCCGAGGTGGTCGAGCACATCATCGCCGCGTACGAGGGCACGCTCGGCGTCGACGTGCTGCGGGATGCCCCGCCGCTGCTGCTGCTGGACCCGGCCCGGGTCTACCCGACCGAGGACATCGCCACCCTGCGCGACCTGTGGGACAGCGAGTTCGTCGGCGACGTGGCCGAGGCCGGTGACGAGGCGCTGGAGCCCTTGAAGATCGGCTTCACCGGCGAGTACTTCTTCGTTGTCGACGGGCACCGCCGTCTCAGCGCCGCCCTGCAGAACGGTTTCTCCCTCGTTCCGGCCCAGCTCGTCGCTGAGGTCGACGAGCCGGTCGTGGGTGGGATGAGCGCCGTGGACTACTTCACCGCGCAGGTGCGTCCCGGCCTGGTCTACGACTGGGAGTCCGCCCACAAGATCCAACTGCCGTTGCCGGAGCCCGCGCTGCTTCGCGGCAACGCCGTCCTCGCCGGGGAGCCGGGCGTCAGCGCCTGAAGCCAGCAGGCGGCCGGGCCGGCGCACGGACTGTGCAACCGACCCGGCCACCTGAGGTGAGACGGTCGCCTCAGCCGAGGATCACGCCCGAGGCGCCGACACCGGCCATGCCGGAGAAGATGTCCTCGTAGTACATCCGCCAGGCGCAGACCCGGCCCGTGGTCACGTAGCCGGTGCAGGCCGTCGCGGTGTTGGTGTCGTCGATGGCGGTGTTGGTGCCTGTCGCCCAGACCTGGAGAGTGTTCGCCGCGTTCACGATCTCCACGGGACCGCCGCTGTCACCCTGACCGACGGCGTTGGTGCGGGTGGTGCTCTCGGCCTGCACCTGGCCGCAGACAGTGCCGAAGTTGCGCACGTTGATGCACAGGTTCCGGGCCTTCACCTGGATCGAGCACCGGGTGCCGGAGTACGCGCCGGAGGTGCACACGAAGTTGCCGACCTGGCTGGCCTGCGCGCCGATGACCTGGTTGCTGAACTCGCTGACCACCCCGCCGGCAGCGTTCGTGCTGTTGTTGAAGACCCGGCCGCCGGAGCTGCCCGCGATGAGCAGGGTGTCGGTGCCGGTGTTGCGGGTTCCGACGACGCCGATCGTCTGCCCGGTCGGGTCGGCCGCGACGACGTTGAGGTTGGCGCAGTGCGCGGCGGAGAGCATCCGAGCCACCCCGCCCTGGAAGACCCCGAAGCCGGTCGAGCAGCCGCCTCCGGTGGCGGTGTTGCGCCACGCGGCGCCACCCCACCACGGCGCCGTGTCGTCCCACCGGGTTGCGGGTGCGGCGGCGACCCCGGTCTGCACTGTCACCGGAACGCCGGCGAGGCTCGTGGCGCCGAGCAACCCGTCCTGCGTACCGACGAGCAGGCCGGCGCCGTCGGCACGCGGCCCGACGGTGGTGATCCTGTCGCCGGCCGCGGCGCGCAGCCGGGCGGCGGCGGCGACGAGCTCCCGCTGGGAGTACGGGGCGGGCAGCACCCGGGTTGCGACTGTGGCCCGGGCGGTGGCCACCAGGTTTGCCGGCGGCTCACCCTTCCAGTAGACCTGGAGTTGCCGGGTGGTGGGGTCGGCCACGACACCGGCGAAGCCGGAGTTGGCGCTGCGCTGGGCCGCGTTGGTGATCCGCGCGGCGGCGGTGTTCATGCGCTGCTGCAACCGGAGCAGCTCCGTCCAGGAGGCGAAGCCGCCGGGCACCGGCGCGCTGTCGACGAACGATCCGGTGGTGGTTGCCTTTCCACCCGGTGCGGCGGCGGCCGGTGCGGCGTTCACGCCCGTGACGAGCAGCGCGAGGCCACACGCGGTGACGGCGATGCGACGCAGTATAGCCGAGGACCGTCGGGCGGTCTGTTGCGGACGGATCATCAGGTACCCCTTCCCCAGGGTTGGTGGTGCGGGCCGAACCCGCACCGGGACGGTGGCACGTGACGCCGGATCAACGCGGCGGATCCTGGACGCGACTGGACACCGCCGGACACCGCTGGACGGGCATTGGTCTGATGTGGATCTGTCAGACATCGGCGCGTACCTATCTCACAGCCCGGGGTCGGAACTAGCCTGCCCGTGTCGGCATCCGGGGCGGCCGGGTGACCGCGACGGGGGGTGGGTTGCCGCATGTCCGACCAACGGGTGCCACCTGGCGCGCGTCAGGCGTCGCAGGGGTCGCCCGGAGCGTTCGAGGTGGCCCGCGGCGGCGCCGAGGCGCAGACACTGCACGACCTGGCCGGGCTGCTGCGCCAGCTGCGCCGCCGGGAGGCCCGCCAGCAGGGCGAAACCCGGCTGACGTACCGGCAGTTGGCCGCGAAGACCGGTTGGTCGCGGGGGATCATCGGGGAGTACTTCGCCGGCAACATCCTGCCTCCGCCGGAGCGGTTCGACGCCCTCATCCGACTGCTCGGGGCGACGCCGTCCGAGCAGGGCGTGCTGGCCACCGCTCGGGACCGCGTCGAGGAGCTGCGGCGGCGCCCGAACCGGGATCCGGTGCCTACGGGGCGGCCGGGGGCCGGTACGACGTCCGCCCGGTTCCCGGTGCCCCGCCAACTGCCTCCGGCGCTGCCCGGATTCATCGGACGTATCTCCCAGCTCGCCCAGCTCGATGCCGCGTCCGGGGCCTGCGGCGACGGCGGGATGGCCCCCGTCACCGTGATGACGCTGTCCGGCACGGCAGGGGTCGGCAAGACGACGCTCGCCGTGTACTGGGCGCACCGGGTGGCCGACCGCTTCCCGGACGGCCAGCTCTACGTCGACCTGCGCGGGTTCGACTCCACCGGTTCGGTGATGACCCCCGTCGAGGCGGTACGCGGCTTCCTCGAAGCCCTCGAAGTGCCACCCGAGCGGATCCCCACCCACCTGCCCGCGCAGGTGGGCCTCTACCGCAGCCTGCTCGCCGGCCGGCGGATGCTGGTGCTGCTCGACAACGCGCGAGACGCCGACCATGTCCGACCCCTGCTTGTCGGCAACCCGAGCTGCGTGGTCCTGGTCACCAGCCGCAACCGGCTCGCCGGCCTGGTCGCCGCCGAAGGCGCCCGGCCGATCGGCGTCGACCTGCTCAGCACCGCCGAGGCGTGGCAACTGCTGGCCCGCAGGCTCGGCACCGACCGGCTGGCCGTCGAGCCGAGTGCGGTGGACGAGATCATCGAGCGGTGTGCACGGCTGCCGCTGGCGCTGGCGGTGCTCGCCGCCCGGGGCGCGGCGAACCCGGCGTTCCCGCTGACCACCCTCGCCGCCGAGCTGCGCGAGGCGCCGCGCCCGCTGGACTCGCTCGACGGTGGGGACGCCGGCACCGACGTACAGGCCGTCTTCTCCTGGTCGTACCGGAGTCTGACACCCGCGGCGGCCCGCCTGTTCCGGCTGTTCGGCTGCCACTCGGGGCCGGAGCTGGGGGTTGCGGCAGCGGCCAGCCTGGCGGGCCTGCCCCGGGACCAGGTGCCTCGGCTGCTGGCCGAGCTGGCTCACGCGCACCTCGTCACCGAGCACGCCTCCGGCCGGTTCGGCGCGCACGACCTGCTCCGGGCGTACGCGGCCGAGCAGGCCGAACGCCTCGAACCGGCGCAGGAACGGCGGGCCGCGATCCGGCGCGGGCTGGACCACTACCTGCACACCGCCCACGCCGCCGCGCTGCTGCTGCAACCGGGCCGGGATCCGGTCGCCCTTGCCGCCGCCGCGCCGGGAGTGCTGCCCGAGGAAATCACCGACCACCCTCAGGCGCTCGCCTGGTTCACCGTCGAGTACCCGGTGCTCCTGGCGGCGGTCACCCACGCGCGGCGGGCCGGGTTCGACGGCCACGCCTGGCAGCTGGCCTGGACCCTTGTCGACTTCCTGCAACGACGGGGACGCTGGCCGGACCTGGCAGTCGCGCAGCGGACGGCCCTGGCCGGGGCGGTCCGGGCCGGTGACCGACACGGGCAGGCCAACGCGCACCGCGACCTCGCCCGGGTGCTGTCCCGGCTGGGTCAGGTGGACGAGGCGGCGAGAAACTACCGGCAGGCTCTGGTGATCTCCGAAGGGCTCGGTGACCACACCGGGCAGGCGCGTACCCATCGCGCGTTCGGCGCGATGCTCGACTGGCTCGGCCGGTACGCCGAGGCGCTGGACCACGCGCAGCGGGCCCTGGCGCTGTACCGGGCCGCCGGTCACCTGGCTGGCGAGGCAAGCGCCCGCAACGCGGTCGGCTGGGCCCATGCCCAACTCGGCCAGTACGCCCCGGCGCTCGCGCACTGCGAGCAGGCGCTGGCGCTGCTGCGCCGGACCGGTGACCGGCACGGCGAGGCGAACACCTGGGACAGCGTCGGCTTCATCCACGCTCGGCTGGACGACCACCACCAGGCGATCCGCTGCTACGGGCGGGCGCTCGCCCTGTACCGGCGGATCGGCGACCGCTACGACGAGGCGGACACCCTGTCCCGGCTGGGCGAGAGCCGGCACATGGCGGGGGACGTGGCGGGCGCCACCCGTACCTGGCGGCGTGCTGTCGGCATCTTCGACGATCTGGGCCACCCCGATGGCGAGCGGGTCCGCGACCTGCTGACCCGTGCCGCGTCAGAGCCGTGCCCGGGGGCGGGCCGGTGACGCTGGGCACACCGATGGCTGCCGATCGAGGTACGCCGACCGGCGCGCGACCGCGCACTCCGTAGACTGGTACGGCACTGCACGTCCCACCCATGAAGGAGCCGTCCCGCGTGACCGTCCAGCCCATCCGTCTGTTCGGGGATCCGGTGCTGCGCACGCCGGCCGATCCGGTGGTCGATTTCGACGCCGAGCTGCGTCGGCTTGTGGCCGACCTCACCGACACGATGCGTGAGCAGGGCGGCGCCGGCCTGGCCGCGCCGCAGCTCGGTGTGAGCCTGCGTGTGTTCACCTTCGACGTCGACGACGTTCTCGGGCACCTGATCAACCCGGTGCTGGAGTTTCCCGACGAGGAGGAGCAGGACGGCCCGGAGGGCTGCCTGTCGATCCCCGGGCTCTACTTCGACACCAAGCGCCGGCAGAACGTCATCGCCAAGGGCTTCAGTTCGTTCGGCGACCCGATGCAGATCGTCGGTACCGGCCTGATGGCCCGCTGTGTGCAGCACGAGACCGACCACCTCGACGGGGTGCTCTTCCTCGACCGGCTCGATCCGGAGGGGCGTAAGGAAGCTATGAAGGCGATCCGTCAGGCCGAGTGGTACGACGCGGCAGCCCCGCCGACGGTCAAGCTGAGCCCGCACCTCAGCGACCCTTTCGGTCTGGGGCGGTGACCCGGATGCGCGTGATCTTCGCCGGTACGCCGGCCGTGGCCGTTCCCGCCCTGGCCGCCGTGGCGGCCTCCCGGCACGAGCTGGTGGCAGTGGTCACCAGGCCCGACGCGCCTGCCGGACGGGGGCGCGGCCTGTCCCGCTCCCCGGTCGGCGCGTGGGCCGACGAGCACGGCGTCGAGGTGCTCACCCCGGCCCGCCCGCGCGACCCCGAGTTCCTCGACCGGTTGCGCGAGCTGGCACCGGACTGCGTGCCGGTGGTCGCCTACGGCGCGCTGGTGCCGCCGGCCGCGCTGGAGATCCCCACGTACGGCTGGATCAACCTGCACTTCTCGCTGCTGCCCGCCTGGCGCGGCGCCGCGCCCGTGCAGCACGCGGTGCTGCACGGCGACGAGCTGACCGGGGCCAGCGTCTTCCAGTTGGAGCAGGGTCTGGACACCGGGCCGGTCTTCGGCACCCTTACCGACGAGATCCGTCCCTCCGACACCTCCGGTGACCTGCTGGAGCGGCTCGCCGACTCCGGCGCCGGCCTGCTGGTGGCGGTGCTCGACGCGATCGCCGACGGCACCGCCCGGGCCGAGCCGCAGCCCGCCGACGGCGTGTCGCTGGCGCCGAAGCTGACAGTGGAGGACGCCCGGGTGCGCTGGGCTGACCCTGCTTTCGCCGTGGACCGGCGGATCCGCGCCTGCACTCCGGCGCCGGGGCCGTGGACGACCTTCCGGGACGAGCGGGTGAAACTCGGCGCCGTCGTGCCGGTGCCCGACGGCCCCGACCTGAAGCCAGGGGAACTGCTTGTGGAGAAGTCCCAGGTACTCGCCGGCACGGCCACCGTGCCGGTGCGCCTCGGCGAGGTGCGTGCCGCGGGTAAGCGGGCCATGCCGGCGACGGACTGGGCGCGCGGCGTCCGGGTCAGCGCCGGCGAGGCCCTCGCGTGACGGCCCCCGAGGGCACCCGCCCGAGCCGTGGAGGCCCGTCGACCGGCCGCGGTGGGGACCGCCGGCCCGTCCGGCCCCCGCTGGACCGGCCACGGCGTGCGGCGTACGAGGCGGTGGCCGCCGTGCACCGCGACGACGCGTTCGCCAACCTGGTGCTGCCCATCATCCTGCGCGACGAGGGGCTGTTCGGTCGGGACGCGGCCTTCGCCACCGAGCTGACCTACGGCACCCTGCGACACCTGGGCACGTTGGACGCGATTCTCAGCGACGCGGCCGGCCGGGACGTGGAGCGCATCGACCCGCCGGCCCGTGACGCGCTGCGGATCGGGGCGTACCAACTGCTGCACACACGGGTGCCCGCGCACGCGGCGGTCTCGTCGACAGTGGACCTGGTCCGCTCAGTTGCGCCGGGTGCCACCGGCTTCGCCAACGCGGTGCTGCGCGAGGTGTCCACGCTCGACTCCGACGGGTGGGTGGCCAAGCTGGCCCCGCCCATGGAAACCGACCCGGTCGGACACCTGGCGCTGGCGTACAGCCATCCACAGTGGATCGTGCGGGCCTTCTCCGAGGCGCTCGACGGTGACCTGGGCGAGACGGCCCGGCTCCTGATCGAGGACAACGAGCGGCCTCCGGTGCACCTGTGCGCCCGCCCCGGCCTCATCGACCCGATCGAGCTGGCCGACCAGGTGGGCGGTGCGCCAGGCGCCTTCTCGCCGTACGCGGTCTATCTGCCCGGCGGCGCGCCGGGTGACGTGCCGGCGGTTGTCGACGGCCGCGCCCATGTCCAGGACGAGGGCTCCCAGCTCGTGGCTGTCGCGCTCGCCGACGCACCGCTGGACGGCCCGGACGGGCGATGGCTGGACCTGTGCGCCGGTCCGGGTGGAAAGGCCGGTCTGCTCGGTGCGCTTGCCGCGCAGCGCGATGCCCGGCTGACGGCCGTGGAGGTGGCCGAGCACCGGGCCCGGCTGGTGTCCCAGGCGACCCGGGGTCTGCCGGTGACAGTGCTGGCCACCGACGGCCGTGAGGTCGGCGCGGACCCGAAGCTGCCGGAGGGGCACTTCGACAGGGTGCTTGTGGATGCCCCGTGCACCGGTCTGGGGTCGTTGCGTCGCCGGCCGGAGTCGCGGTGGCGTCGCCAGCCGTCGGACCTGCCGCAGCTGACCCGGTTGCAGCGCGAGCTGCTGGGGGCGGCGCTGCGCGCGGTGCGCCCCGGTGGGCTCGTCGCGTACGTCACCTGCTCACCGCACACGGTGGAGACGCACGTGACGGTGACCGAGGCGGCGCGGCGCAGCGGCGTGTCGGTGGATTTCGTCGACGCCCGGCCGCTGCTGCCGCCGGGCATGCCCGGCCTGGGTGACGGTCCCACTGTGCAGCTCTGGCCGCACCGGCACGGCACCGACGCGATGTTCCTGGCCGTCCTGCGCCGAGGCTGAGTCCGCGGCAACGCGAAAGGAAGGGTCCCTTGTTAACGCGCAGCGTTAACAAGGGACCCTTCCTTTCAGCTCAGCTTGAAGCTCAGGTGACCGGGAGGCCCTTCGTGCCGGCGTTCTTCATCGAACGGGTCAATGCCCGGTCGCTGATCCACAGGAAGCACTGCACGCCCCGGTTGCCGTTCTTCCACTCCTGCTCGTACGGCTGGTAGAAGATCGTTCCGACGCGGAAGTCGAGCTGTGAGTTGTCCGGCACCTTCGCGTACTTGGCTGTCAAGGACTGGCAGGCACGGTGCGTCCGCTTGGCGGTGCGGTTGAACTCCGCGTAGCTGATGTCCGGGGCCTGCCAGATCCCGACGAACTCGGCGTGGTGCTTGGCGGTGCAGGAAACCGCCACCATCTCCTCGATCTTGTCCTTGACGAGCTTGGGCTTGAAGCAGCGGTACGCCAGCGGCGCCGCGCCGGTCAGCGCCCCTCGGAGGCTGCCGGTGCGCAGGTCGACGGCGGTGTCGTCGATGCTGGCGATCTCCGCGACGTCGCAGCGGTACCAGCGCGCGCCGCCGGCCCAGGCGGGGTCGGACGGCAGGACGACGGTCAGGCCGAGGCGACCGCTGCGCCGGTCGGCGCCGAGGGCCTTGCTGACCTCGGCCTCGCAGGCGTCCTGCGCGGCCCGCATGCCCGCCGAGCCGGGGGGTGGGGGCGTGTCGCGCTCGGCGGCCGGGCCGGTGAACGTGCCCACGTGCATGGTCTCGACCCGGTGCGACTCGTCGCACCCCATCGGGTTGTAGCCGCTGAGGAAGCCGACCTGCTGGGAGGCGTGGTGGCACACGTTGGCCTCAGGTACGAACTGCTGCGCGGCGACGGGTGCCGGCCAGTCGTCGACGAGGTCCCGGTCGACTCCGGCGGGTGCGCCACAACCAGCGAGGCCCAGGGCCACCGCCGCGCCCCCGGCCACCGCCGCCAACCACCGTCGCATCTCCGACCTCCCGCCGCTGGTGGCCTCCCGCCAGCCCTCAGCCGACCGGTAGCGCCACGGCGCAGCAGCATACGGCACCGTGACTCAGATTGCGGGTAGTCCCTCGGGGCCGGCACCGCGCATGGAGCGGGTGAATTTGCGGTCGTCCGTCCACAGGAAACACCTGACGCCACGGTCACCCTCCTCCCACTCCCGCCGCGACGGTGGGTAGTAGATGGACCCTGCCCGGTACGGCAGGTCGCTGTTGTTCGGTACGGCGGCGTACGTGGCGATCAACTCCATGCAGCGCTGGTGCGCCTGGTCGCCGGAGCGGGCGAACTCCGCCCAGCTCATGTCCTGTTCCTCGTAGACGCCCACGAACTCGGCGCGGTGCGGCTCGGTGCAGAGCACCGGCGCCATGTAGTTGAGGTTGTCGCCGATCAGCTTGGGGTCGAAGCAGCGGTGGAACAGGGGAGCGTCGCCGATCAGCGCGCCGCGCAGGCTGCCGACGCGGTTCACCGGACGGGTGTTGTCGATGCTGTCGGTCTCGGCGAGCTCGCAGCGGAACCAGCGCGCTCCGCCCGACCAGGCCGCGGCCGAGGGCAGCGAGACCGACAGGGTGAGCCGCGCCGTGTGCCAGTCACCGCCGAGCATCTCCCGGGCCCGCTGGTCGCACTCGGCGCGTGCCGCCCGCAGTGCCGCCGAGCCGGGCCCCGGGCGGGCGGGGGCCAGCGCGGCGGGGCCGGTGAAGGTGCCGACGTGGATCGCCTCGGCTAGGTGGCTGCGCGCGCAGTCCACCGTCTCGTACGTGCTTGCCTGCACGATCGAGGTGATCCGGGGTAGGCAGGTGTCGCTGGCCGGTGTGAACGGACGCGGAGCGCTCAGCGCCGGCCAGTCGTCGGTGAGGTCACCGTCCGCGCCTCGCGCGGGCCCGCAGCCGGCCAGCAGTACCGCGGTGACGCCGGCCAGCGCCAGCGCTGCAAGCCACCGTCGCATCGTCCGCCCTCCCGGAGCTGGCGGCCGGTCCCCGCGTCCCGCGGCGAGTCCCCGGCGGGCGTGCAGCCTACGGCACCATCCCCGTTGGAGTGTCGTCGCGTTTCCGTCGATCGGCCAGCCACTGATGTCTGTTCGTCCGGATTTGGTGGTCCGGGTCGCCCAGTTCTGCACTGTTGGTCACCGCCAGGTCACAACGCGCTCCAAGTGGTGCCGCGATGCGGGCAACGGGTGACCGCGTTCGTACACTGGCCCCGTGACCGTACCGCCGCCGATCGTCGCGCCGAGCATCCTGGCCGCCGATTTCGCCCGCCTCGCCGAAGAAGTCCGTGCCGTCGAGGACGCCGCGGACTGGTTGCACGTGGACGTGATGGACAACCATTTCGTGCCGAACCTGACCATCGGGCTCCCCGTGGTGCAGAGCCTGCGTGCCGCCACCACGATGCCGTTCGACGTGCACCTGATGATCGAGGACCCGCGTCGGTGGGCCCCCGGCTACGCCGACGCCGGCGCCTACAACGTCACCTTCCACGCCGAGGCGGCCGACGACCCGGTGGCGCTCGCCAAGGACCTGCGGGCGGCCGGCGCAAAGGCCGGGCTCGCCATCGACCGGGACACGCCGATCGAGCCGTACCTCGACCTGCTGCCCAGCTTCGACACCCTGCTGATCATGACGATCAAGGCCGGCTTCGGCGGGCAGCGGTTCATCCCGCAAATGCTGGACAAGGTCCGCGCCGTGCGCCGGCACGTCGACGCCGGGCACCTGGAGCTGCGCATCGAGGTGGACGGGGGGATCGCCGCCGACACCATCGAGCAGGCCGCTGCCGCCGGCGCCGACGCGTTCGTGGCCGGCACCGCCGTCTACGGGGCCGCCGACCCGGCGGAGGCGGTCCGGCACCTGCGGGCGTTGGCGGAGCGCGCGGCCCCCGGCGCCTGAGGTGGAGCCCGACGGCGACCGTAAGGACGTCATCCTCGTCGTCGACGACGACGAGGACATCGCTCGGTTCGTCGAGTTCAATCTGCGCGTGCACGGCTTCGAGGTGATCCTCGCCAGCGACGGCCAGGAGGCTCTGGACGTCATCGAGCGGGAGCGACCCGACCTGGCGGTGGTCGACCTCATGATGCCCCGGATCGACGGTCTGGAGCTGACCCGGCGGCTGCGCGCCGACCCGATGACCTCCGCCCTGCCGGTGATCATGTTGACGGCCAAGGGGATGACCGTGGACAAGGTCCACGGGCTCAGCGCCGGCGCCGACGACTACCTCGTCAAGCCCTTCGACACCGCCGAGCTGGTGGCCCGGGTCTCCTCGACGCTGCGCCGCAACAAGGAGTTCCGCGAGGTCTCCCCGTTGACCGGGTTGCCCGGCAACAGCAGGATCCGCCGGGAGATCAGCGACCGGGTCCGGCAGGGGGTGGACTACGCGGTCGGCTACGTCGACATCGACAGGTTCAAGAGCGTCAACGACCGGTACGGCTTCGTCCGCGGCGACGACTTCATCTCCACGCTGGCGCGCAGCCTGCACCGAGCGGTGGTGGCGGTCGGGTTGCCGCCGGCCTTCCTCGGCCACGTCGGCGGCGACGACTTCGTCATCGTCTGCACCCCGGGCCAGGTGCGCCCGCTGACCTCCCGGGCGGTTGTCGACTTCGAGAACTCCGCCGACACCCTCTACGACCCCACCGACCGCGAGCGCGGTTTCGTCGAGCTGAAGGACCGCCGGGGCACCATCCGCAGGGCCGCCCTGGTCACCCTCTCCATCGGCGTCTCACTATCCGACGCGGGCAAGCGATTCACCGACCCCCTCGAGGCCATCGCTGTGGCCTCGGAGATGAAGACGGTCGCCAAGAGCCAACCCGGGTCGTACGTCGCTGTGGACCGCCGCCGTGGTGTCCCGTGAGCATGACGAGGCTGTGAAGTAGCTCGCCTGAAGGAAGACGGAACCCCGTCGGCGTGTAAGACTTCGGGGTACCCACCACGCGCTGGCGGGACTCGGTGAAATTCCGAACCGGCGGTGATCCACGGTCCAGACCGTGGTCAGCCCGCGACCCGGACGGCTCTGCCGCCCGGTGGACCTGGTGAAACTCCGGGGCCGACGGTTGGGGGCGGCTCGCCTGCCCCCAGACAGTCCGGATGGGAGACAGCGCGCGGGACGGACGGGTCCGAGCCGGCCGCTGGCTTCAGCGTGCCGTGCCGACCTCCCGGGGGCGGCTGTGCCGTTCCCGGAATCCGCCGCCGCCTGCCCGCGGCCCATGCCGCCTCCCGACCCGCCGCGCGCACTGGCGAGCGAGAGGGCAGGGCGATGGCCAGCGTCTCCGTCGATGAGGCGATGCGGCGTGCGATCGAGCTGGCGGCGCGCGGTCTGGGCACCACAAGCCCCAACCCCGTGGTCGGCTGTGTGCTGCTCGACGCGGACGGCGAGGTCGTCGGCGAGGGCTTCCACGCCTACGCCGGCGGGCCGCACGCCGAGATCGTCGCGCTGGCCCAGGCCGGGCGGCGGGCCAAGGGCGGCACCGCTGTCGTCACACTGGAACCCTGCGACCACACCGGCCGCACCGGCCCCTGTAGCACCGCGCTCGTCCAGGCCGGCGTGGCCCGGGTGGTGATCGCCGTACCCGACCCGAACCCGGTGGCCTCCGGTGGCGCCGCCACGTTGCGCTCCGCCGGGGTCCGTGTCGATCTGGGGGTGCGCGGCGACGAGGCCGAGGCCGGAAACGTCGCCTGGCTGACCTCGATGCGCCGGGGCTGGCCGTACGTCATCTGGAAGTACGCCGCGACTGTGGACGGGCGGTCCGCGGCGGCCGACGGCACCAGCATGTGGATTACCTCGGAGGCGGCCCGGATCGATGTGCACGCGCTGCGCGGCACTGTCGACGCGGTCGTCGCCGGGGTCGGCACCGTGCTCGCCGACGATCCCCGGCTGACAGCCCGCAACCTGCGCGACGGCAGCCTTGCCATCCGGCAGCCGCTGCGCGTGGTGGTGGACAGCTCGGGGCGTACCCCCTCCGACGCCCAGGTCCGCGACGGCGCCGCACGGACGTGGATCGCGACCGCCGCCGAGGTGGGCGCCGGCCCGGACGGCCGGGTCGACCTGCCGGCGCTGCTCGCGGAGCTGCACCGGCGCGGGGTCCGCGCGGTCCTGCTGGAGGGCGGCCCTCGGCTGGCCGGCGCGTTCCTGGCCGCCGGCCTGGTCGACAAGATCGTCGGGTACGTCGCGCCCCGGCTGCTCGGCGCCGGTCCGACCGCCCTCGTCGACGCGGGAGTGACGACCATCGCTGAGGCAATCGATCTGGAGTTCGTCGACGTTACGCAGATCGGTCCGGATCTACGGATAACCGCTTTGCCCCGGAAGAGGGAGGGCTGACATGTTCACCGGCATTGTCGAGGAGTTGGGCGAAATCGTCGGAGTGACGCCGACGGCTGACGATTCGGCGCTCGTCGCCGTACGCGGCCCGCTCGTCACGTCCGACGCCCGGCACGGCGACTCCATCGCCGTCAACGGCGTCTGCCTGACCGTCGTGGAGGCGGCCGACGGCGTCTTCACCGCCGACGTGATGGGTGAGACGCTCCGCCGCTCCGCGCTCGGCGCGCTGCGCGCCGGCGACCCGGTCAACCTGGAGCGGGCCGCCGCGCTGGGCAGCCGCCTCGGCGGGCACCTGGTGCAGGGCCACGTCGACGGCGTCGGCGAGGTGATCTCCCGGGAACCGGCCGAGCAGTGGGAGACGGTCCGGTTCCGGCTGCCCGCCGCCCTGGCGAGGTACGTGGTGGAGAAGGGCTCGATCACCATCGACGGCGTCTCGCTGACCGTGGCCGAGGTGGGCGCGGACGAGTTCGCCGTCGGGCTGATCCCGACCACCCTGAAGCTCACCACCCTCGGCGCGAAGGGCGTCGGCGACCCGGTGAACCTGGAGGTCGACGTGGTGGCCAAGTACGTCGAGCGGCTGCTCGGCGCTCGGCTCACCGACGCCGGGCTGACCGGCAGCACGGGCGGGGTGGCCTGATGGGCCCGCTCGGTTGGCTGCTCGACGCCCAGGTGCAGGTGGCCGGCTCGCCGGTGCTGGTCCGGGAGATCGTCGGCAACGGCTTCGGGCTGCTGTCCGCGCTGCTCGGGCTGCGCCGGGTGGTCTGGGCCTGGCCGGTTGGCATGATCGGCAACGCGCTGCTGCTCACCGTCTTCCTCGGCGGGGTGTTCGCCACCCCGCAGGCCCACGACCTGTACGGGCAGGCCGGCCGGCAGGTGTTCTTCTTCGCGGTGAGCGTCTACGGGTGGTGGCGCTGGCGGCGCAACCGCCGCACCGACGCCGGGCAGGCCGCTGTGGTGCCGCGCTGGGCCACCGGTCGGGAACGCCTGGCGATGCTGCTGGCCGCAGTGGTGGGCACCGCGCTCGCGTATCCGGTGCTCGCCGCCCTGGGCTCGTGGGGCCCGCTGCCGGACGCCTGGATCCTCACCGGCAGCCTGCTGGCCACCTACGGCATGGCTCGCGGCTGGGTGGAGTTCTGGCTGGTCTGGATCGCTGTCGACGCGGTGGGCGTGCCGCTGCTGCTGCGCGGTGGTTTCTACCCGTCGGCCGCCATGTACCTGGTCTACGGCGCCTTCTGCGCCTGGGGTTTCGTCGCCTGGTGGCGCACGTCGCGCGTGACCCGGCCGAGATCCGTACGTCCGCCCACCTACACGGAGGCCGTCGCATGAGCGAGCGCAGCGAGCGAGTCAGCAGGTTCAGCGCGGGGGTGCCTCATGGTGGCACGGAGCGAAGCGGAGTGTCGGCATGAGCGAGCGCAGCGAGCGAGTCAGCAGCTTTGGCAGCATCGAGCAGGCGGTCGCCGATATCGCCGCCGGGCGGCCGGTCGTCGTGGTCGACGACGCCGACCGGGAGAACGAGGGCGACCTGATCTTCGCGGCCGAGCTGGCCACGCAGGAACTGCTGGCGTTCATGGTGCGGTACACCTCCGGGTACGTCTGCGTGCCGTTGACGGAGAGCGAGTGCGACAGGCTCGACCTGCCGCCGATGCACCACACCAACCAGGACCGGCGGGGCACCGCGTACACGGTGACCGTTGATGCCCGGGAGGGTGTCAGCACCGGCATCTCGGCGGCCGACCGCGCGCACACCATCCGGCTGCTGGCAAGCGCGAGCACCGACCCGACCGATCTGGCCCGACCGGGGCACGTGGTGCCGCTGCGAGCCCGCGAGGGTGGGGTGCTGCGCCGGCCGGGGCACACCGAGGCCGCGGTGGACCTGACCCGGCTGGCCGGGCTGCGTCCCGCGGGCGTGCTCTGCGAGCTGGTCAACGACGACGGCACCATGATGCGCCTGCCGGACCTGGAGAAGTTCTCCGCCGAGCACGGGCTCACCCTCGTCACCATCGCCGACCTGGTCGCCTACCGGCGACGTACCGAAAAGCAGGTCGAGCTGGTCGCGGACGCCCGGATGCCCACGCGGCACGGGGTTTTCCGGGCGCTCGGCTACCGCGCCGAGCACGACTCGGCCGAGCACGTGGCGATGGTGCTGGGTGACCTCGGCGACGGCCAGGACGTGCTGGTCCGGGTCCACTCCGAGTGCCTGACCGGGGACGTGTTCGGCTCACTGCGCTGCGACTGCGGCCCGCAGTTGGACGCCGCGCTGGCCCGGGTCGGGCGTGAGGGCCGGGGCGTGGTGCTCTACGTGCGCGGGCACGAGGGGCGCGGCATCGGGCTGCTGCACAAGTTGCAGGCGTACCAGTTGCAGGACCAGGGCCGGGACACTGTGGACGCGAACCTCGACCTGGGTCTGCCTGCCGACGCCCGCGACTACGGCACCGGCGCGCAGATCCTCTACGACCTGGGCGTGCGGTCGATGCGACTGTTGACGAACAACCCCGCCAAGCGGGCCGGTCTGGAGGGCTACGGGCTGACCATCACCGGGCGGGAAGGGTTGCCTGTCGGCGCGCATCCGGAGAACCTGCGCTACCTGCGCACCAAGCGGGACCGGATGGGTCACCTGCTTGACGAGTTGGACGAGATGTCCGAGGCGCCGTTGGGGCGTCCGGTCGTCGACGACGAGATCGGAGCATGACGATGGCGGGTTTCGGTGAGCCGGGAGTCGACGCGGTGGACGCCGCGGGGCTGACCGTCGGGGTGGTGGCCGCCCGGTGGCACGGAGAGCTGACCGACCACATGCTGGAGCGCGCGGTGGCGGCGGCGGAGGCGTGCGGAGCGCGGTCCGTGGTGGCCCGCGTCGCCGGCTCCGTCGAGCTGCCGGTGGTCGCGCAGGCCCTGGCGCGCCGCTGTGACGTGGTGGTCGCGCTCGGCGTGGTGGTGCGCGGCGCCACCGCCCACTTCGACTACGTGTGCCGTTCGGTCACCGACGGTCTGACCCGTGTGGCGTTGGACGAGGGCAAGCCGGTGGCGCACGGTGTGTTGACAGTGGAGACCATCGAGCAGGCCCGGGACCGGGCGGGGCTGCCCGGCTCGGCGGAGGACAAGGGCTGGTCGGCGACGGTGGCGGCGCTCGACGCGGCGCTGGCCGTGCGGAGCGTGGCCACCGGCAACGTCCAGCGGGTCGGCTTCGGCGGCTGACCCGGGGCCGTCACAGGCGGCCGGCTTCGATGATCCGGCGCAGGAACTGCCGGGTACGCGGCTGTGTCGGCTCGCCGAGCACCTGCTCGGGCGGGCCGCTCTCGACGACCCGGCCCGCGTCGAGGAAGCAGACCTCGTCGGCCACCTCCCGGGCGAAGCCCATCTCGTGGGTGGCCAGCACCATTGTCATCCCGTCAGCCTTCAGGTCCCGGATCATCGACAGGACCTCACCGACGAGCTCCGGGTCCAACGCCGAGGTCACCTCGTCGAGAAGCATCAGCCGGGGGGAGTTGGCAAGCGCCCGGACGATCGCCACCCGCTGCTGCTGCCCGCCGGAGAGCCGGTCCGGATAGGCGTGCGCCTTGTCGCCCAGCCCCACCCGGTCGAGCAGGTCCCGCGCCTGAGCCTCGGCGTCGGCCCGATCCCGCCGATGCACCCGCCGGGGCGCGAGGGTGATGTTCTCCAGCACGCTCAGGTGGGGAAACAGGTTGTACGCCTGGAACACCATGCCGATCCGCCGCCGGACCTGGTCGGGGTCCACCCGGGGGTCGGAGATGTCCTCCCCGTCCAGCTCGATGGTGCCGTCGTCGAGGTCCTCCAGCAGGTTCACACACCGCAGCAGTGTCGACTTGCCCGACCCGGAGGCGCCGATCAACGCCACCACCCGGTGCTCGGCGACGGTCAGGTCCAGCCGGTCCAGGACGATGTGGCCGCCGAACTCCTTGCGCAGTCCGCGGCAGCGCAGCAGTTCCACTGTCAGCCTCCCGACTGTCGACGGGCCGAGCGCAGCGTCACCCAGTCGGTGACAGCGATCAGCGGGATCGCCAGCAGCACGAACAGCACCCCGGCCACGACGTACGGCGTGTAGTTGAACGACTGGGCGGTGGCGATCTGGGCGGCGCGTACCGCGTCGATCGGCCCGGCCAGCGAGACCAGCCCGACGTCCTTCTGCAGGGCCACCACGTCGTTGAGCAGCGGTGGGGCCACCCGGCGCACGGCCTGCGGCAGGACGATGTGCCGCATCGTCTGCCGGTAGGTGAGACCCAGCGAGCGGGCCGCGGCGAGCTGGCTGGGGTGCACCGACTCGATGCCGGCCCGGAACACCTCGGCGAGGTAGCCGCCGTAGGTGAGGACCAGCGCGAGCCCGCCGAGCACCAGCACCGGCGGCATGCCCTGCAGGCGCAACCCGGGCACGCCGAGGGTGAGCAGGTACAGCACGATGATCAACGGCAGACCACGGAAGGTGTACGTGTAGCCGGCGGCCAGCGCCCGTACCGGGAAGAAGATCGGCCCGCGCAGCGTGCGCAGCACGGCGATCACCAGCCCGAGCAGTAGGGCGCCCGCCGCGCAGCAGACGAGCAGCCGGACGTTGAGCCACAGCCCGGTCAGCACGGCCGGCAGCGCGTCCCGGGCGATCTCCGGGTCCAGGAACGACTGCCGCACCCGGTCCCAGCCCGGCGCGCCGGTCACCGCCACCACCAGCAGCGTGCCGAGCGCCGCCGTGGAGGAGGCCGCGACCAGCACGCTGTACACGGTCTGCCGGCGGCGGTACGCCGAGCGCCGCAGCTGCGCCTCGGACGGGGTGTGCTCCAGCAGGGTCACCGGAGCTCGGTCGCTCCCGCCACTTGCGCGAGCCACTTGCGCTCCAACTCACCGAGCGCGCCCGCCTCGCTGAGCTGCCCGACCGCGGTGCTCACGCAGGACGTCAGCGGGGAGTTCTTGTCCAGCAGCAGTCCGAACGCCTCGGGCACCCCGACCTGCGGCACCTGCCCGATGACCATCGCGTCGGTGATCTCCGTGCCGGTGATGTAGAAGGCGGTCGGCAGGTCCACCACGAGACCGTCGATCTGCCCGTTCTGCAGGGCCTTCTTGGCGTCGTCGTTGCTGTTGTAGACCTGCGGCTTGGTCGTCGGCTTGACCACGTCGGTGATCGCCTGGTAGCTGGTGGTGCCGACCTGGGCGCCGAGGCGGGCGTCGCGGAGGTCGGCCAGCGAGGTCTTGCCGGCGATCTTCGAGGACTTCAACGCGATGACTGTCTGCCGCACCAGGTAGTACGGCGCGGAGAAGTCGACAGCCTGCTTGCGCTCCTCGGTGATGGAGAACTGGTTGATGTCGAAGTCGAAGCTCTTCGGGCCGGGCGCGATAGCCGTGTCGAACTTGACCCGGGTCCAGGTGACGTCGGCGCGGGCGTAGCCCAACTTTTCGGCCACCGCGTACGCGACGGCGGCCTCGAAGCCCTCACCGTTGTCCGGCTTGTCCTGCCGGAACCACGGCTCGTAGGCGGGCTGGTCGGTGGCGATGGTGAGTTTGCCCGGCGTCCGCGTGGGCAGGCTGTCCTTGGTGCAGGAGCCGGCGGCGGTGACGGTGGGGGTGGGTTCCTCGTCCTGGGGAGCGCATCCGGCGGTGGCGGCGACGACGAAGCCGGCGAGGGTGAGCGCGAGGAGACGTGAGCGGCTGGCCATGGCGGTCAGCGTAGAGGCATCGACAGGCCTGCTTGAAGATCTTCCCACCATCCTGGTGTGGAATTGTTCCCGACGCCGCCCTCCGGGCGTCCGGGAGGTGGACCATTCGGACCCGGGGGCGGTACCCGGCTGGGGCGGCTGGAAGAATCGCCTTCCGTGAAGACGTTCGAGGAGTTGTTCGCCGAGCTGCAGGCCAAGGCCGCTGCCGGCACCCCGGGCTCGGGCACCGTCGCCGCCCTCGACAAGGGTGTGCACTTCATCGGCAAGAAGGTCGTCGAGGAAGCGGCCGAGTCGTGGATGGCCGCCGAGCACGAGGGGCCGGAGCGTACCGCCGAGGAGATCTCCCAGCTGCTCTACCAGGTCCAGGTGCTGATGCTCGCCACCGGTCTCGACCTCAAGGACGTCTACCGACATCTGTGAGTGCGCCCCGTCGTTGATCACATCCGATCTGAAGGAGCACTCCGTCATGCTGCGTGTCGCCATTCCCAACAAGGGCACCCTGGCCGAGCCGGCCGCCCAGATGCTGCGCGAGGCGGGCTACCGCCAGCGCACCGACCCCAAGGACCTCGTCTGCCGCGACGAGGCCAACGACGTCGAATTCTTCTACCTGCGTCCCAAGGACATCGCCACCTACGTCGGCTCCGGTGACCTCGACCTCGGCATCACCGGCCGGGACCTGCTGATCGACTCGGCCGCACCGGCCGAGGAGGTCGTCGACCTCGCGTTCGGCCGGGCCACCTTCCGCTTCGCCGCCCGCCCTGACGACATCGCCTCCGTGCAGGATCTCGGCGGGCACCGGGTCGCCACCGCGTACCCGGGGCTTGTCGAGCGGCACCTCAGCGAGCTTGGCGTCAAGGCCGACGTGATCCGCCTCGACGGCGCTGTCGAGAACGCCGTCCGACTCGGCGTCGCCGACGTCGTCGCCGACGTGGTGGAGACCGGCGCCACACTGCGTCAGGCCGGCCTTGTGGTGTTCGGCGAGCCACTGCTGCGCTCGTCGGCCGTGCTGGTCCGCCGGGCCGGCGCGCCGTCGCACGCACAGGCCGAGCAGTTGCTGCGCCGCCTGCACGGCGTGCTGGTAGCCCGCCGCTACGTGATGCTCGCCTACGACGTACCGGCCGGTCTGCTGGACCGCGCCAGCGGCCTGACCCCCGGCATCGAGTCGCCCACAGTGTCGCCGCTGCACCGCGAGGGCTGGGTGGCCGTGCAGGCAATGGTGCTCCGCGACGACGTCCACCGGATCATGGACGAGCTGTACGAGTTGGGCGCCCGCGCGATCCTCGTCACGAACATCCACGCCTGCCGCCTCTGACCCGCCTCTGACCCGCCGGCTGGGGTCCGCCGTCGGCGGGACGATCACACTCGATCCAGGATGTAGTGGCCTCCCGGTGCCACCGAGCCCACTGCATCCTGTTTCGAGCACGATCATCGCTGCGCCTGCGGTGGTCGGCCCGCCGCGGGTGGCTCGACGGGTGGCTGTGGCGACGCTCGGCGGGTGGTGCGGTCGTCGCCCTGAGGTGGGTGGCAGACTGGTGAGGTGAGTGAAACAGAGCTGGTCCGCCTGAAGCCCCGCCGCATCCGGGTGGTCTGCTGGTCTGCGGCGGTCGCCCTGGTGGTGGTGTTCGGGGCCGTCGCCACATCGCTGAGCGGCCCGACAGGCAACGGCTACGGCACCTTCCAGCGCGGCGATCAGCTCGCCATGGTCGGCCTGGGCGTGTTCGGCGCGCTGGGCTTCCTGCTCTTCACCCGCCCACGGGTGGAGGCCGACGCCCACGGCGTGCGGGTGCGTAACGTCATCAGCTCGTACCAGCTGCCCTGGGAGGTCATCCGGGGTGTCCGCTTCGACCGGGGCGCGCCCTGGGCCAGCCTGGAGCTGCACGACGACGATCTGCTGCCGCTTATCGCCCTTCAGGCCGCCGACAAGGAGTCGGCCGTCGAGGGCGTCCGCGCCCTGCGCCGACTGCACGAGGCGCACAAGTCCCGTCTCGCCGAGCGCGCCGACCGCTAGAAGCCGCCTCGCTGACCGATCGCGCGGTCAGCCTCCAGCTCCGCCTACCGCTGGCCGGGGGAGCGGCGCGCGGAGGGCGTGCCCGGTTTGGGGGTGACCAGGGCGGCGGTGTAGTCTTGTCAAGTCGACCAGGCTGTCTCCGCATGCGAGCAGGCAGCCACGAAAGCGGAGCGCCTGCTCCCACCCGAGTCGCCGCTACGGTGGCCGGGTCCGGTCCCCGATTCCGGGCATGTCCCGGCGTCGGATGCGCGATCCTGTGATCGTGCCGACCGGTCGAGCGGGCCCTGGCATATGCCGGGGCCTTCTGCTTTCCAGGATGACCCCCACCCGGGGGCCGCAGGGGTCGGCACTGAGCAGAAACGACTCGAGGAGGCCCCATCAGCGTCGAACCACGCGTGAACGAGCAGATCCGGGCACGTGAGGTCCGACTGGTCGGCCCCGAGGGTGAGCAGGTGGGCATCGTCCCGCTGGAGCGCGCCCTTCAGCTGGCCGCGGACGTCGATCTGGACCTGGTCGAGGTTGCGCCGATGGCGCGCCCGCCGGTGTGCAAGCTCATGGACTTCGGCAAGTTCAAGTACGAGAGCGCACTCAAGGCGCGCGAAGCGCGGCGTAACCAGCAGCAGACCGTCATCAAGGAAATGAAGCTTCGGCCGAAGATCGACCCGCACGACTACGAGACCAAGAAGGGTCACGTGGTGCGGTTCCTCAAGGCGGGCGACAAGGTCAAGGTGACGATCATGTTCCGCGGTCGCGAGCAGAGCCGCCCTGAGCTGGGTTACCGGCTCCTGCGTCGGCTCGAATCGGAGATCACGGAACTGGGATACGTCGAGGCCGCTCCCAAGCAGGACGGCCGAAACATGATCATGGTTCTCGCTCCGCATCGGGCCGTCAAGGCCTCCGCGGTCGCCGCTACGGCGTCCCGTGGTGCACCTCGGGAGCGGGCAGGGGACGAGTCTGCCCCGGCAGCCGACGAGACCGCAGCGGCGGGCGAGACCGCAGCAGCCGTGGACAGCGGCACCGCCGCCGACACCAGCGGCCAGTAACAGGGGAGAAGACGTTCCACATGCCGAAGATGAAGAGCCACACGGGTATGGGTAAGCGGGTCAAGGTCACCGGCAAGGGCAAGATCGTTGCCCAGCAGGCCGGCCTTCGCCACAACCTGGAGAAGAAGCCCTCCACCCAGACCCGCCGGCTGACCGGCACGGTCGTGCTGGCCAAGGCCGACGTCAAGCGCATCAAGAAGCTGCTCGGCCGCTGACGCGCGCCACCTTTACGTAATAAGGAGTTGAGATGGCACGCGTCAAGCGGGCTGTGAACGCCCAGAAGAAGCGTCGTACCCTGCTGGAGACCGCGAGCGGTTACCGCGGTCAGCGCTCCCGGCTGTACCGCAAGGCCAAGGAGCAGGTGCTGCACTCGATGCAGTACGCCTACCGGGACCGTCGTGACCGCAAGGGCGACTTCCGGCAGCTGTGGATCCAGCGGATCAACGCGGGTGCCCGTGCGAACGGGATGACCTACAACCGCCTGATCCAGGGCCTGCGTCTGGCCGGCATCGAGGTCGACCGCAAGATCCTGGCCGACATGGCTGTCAACGACGCCGCTTCCTTCGCGGCGATCGTGGAGCTGGCCCGGGCTGCGGTCACGGCCGAGGGCACCGGCGGCGCGGCGGCTCAGGCCGCCTGATCCCCACGCACCAGAGCGAGGCGTCTCCTGTGTCGGCACCGCCGTCCGGGGGGCGCCTCAATCGTGCCGGAGGAGCCCACACCATGGCCTTCACCCCGCGTACCCCAAGGGTTGTCGCCGCCCGCCGCTTGCAGCGCCGCCGGGACCGCGACGCCGCCGGCCGGTTCCTGGCCGAGGGGCCGCAGGCGGTCCGCGAGGCACTCGCGCGGCCGGGGGTGGTCACCGAGTTGTTCGGTACGCCCGCAGCCCTCGACCGGCACCCGGAGCTGGCCGCCACGGCGGCCCGCGCCGACGTGCCCGTCTCCGAGGTGACCGACGACGCCCTCGCCGCGCTGGCCGAGACCGTCGCCCCGCAGGGTCTGGTCGCCGTGTGCCGGCACCTGGACGTGCCGCTGGAGCAGGCCCTCGCCAGCGCGCCGCGCCTGGTGGCGGTGCTCGCCGAGATCCGCGACCCGGGCAACGCCGGCACCGTGCTGCGCACCGCCGACGCCGCCGGGGCCGGCGCGGTGATCTTCGCGGGCGACGCCGTCGACCCGTACAACGGCAAGTGCGTGCGAGCCTCCGCCGGCAGCCTCTTCCACGTCGACGTGGTCCGCGCGCCCAACCCGGTCGCCGTTGTCGACGCGCTGCGCGCCGCCGGGCTGTCGATCTTCGCCACCACGGGGTACGGCGACAGCGATCTCGACGATCTTACCGACTACGGGCGGCTCGTCGGGCCCACCGCCTGGCTGTTCGGCTCGGAGGCGCACGGTCTGCCCGAGGAGTTGACAGCCACCGCCGACGCCCGCGTGCGGGTGCCGCTGTACGGGCGCGCCGAGAGCCTCAACCTGGCTGCCGCCGCGGCGGTCTGCCTGTACGCTTCAGCGAGAGCGCAGCGCTGATGGTGACCACACCCGGCGCGACCGACCGCAGGGGAGAGCCTCACTCGATGAACGCGCAACGGCGTTCGTTTAGCCAGCCCGCCGGTGTCGGCGGGCGGCGGGCCTGACCTGCTCCCTGCGTAACTCCTACCGGCGGGCTGCGGCACAGCCGCGCGTCCGTAGACTCGCCTAGCCGCCCCGGTGAGGGCTGGCGCCGCCGTGAGGGAGTGCCCGTACGCCATGAGCTACCGCAACGATCCGTACGACCCGAAGCAGGTCGCCCTGCTCGACCCGACCGCCCTGGCCGAGGCCGTCGCCGACGCCACGAAGGCGTTCGAGGCCGCCGCCGACCCGGACGCGTTGACCGCGCTGCGCCCCGCGCACCTCGGTGACCGGTCCCCGGTGTCCCTCGCGCGCCGGGAGATCGGCGCGCTGCCGCCGGCTGCGAAGTCCGACGCCGGTAAGCGGGTAAACGAGGCCCGCCGCGCCATCGAGGCCGCCTACGCCGAGCGCGCCGAGGTGGTGGAGCGCGAGCAGGCCGAGCGGGTGCTGGTCGAGGAACGGGTGGACGTCACACTGCCGTACGCCCGGCGTCCGCGTGGTGCCCGGCATCCGCTGAGCACCCTCATGGAGTCGATAAGTGATCTCTTCGTCGGGATGGGCTACGAGGTGGCCGAGGGCCCCGAGGTCGACCTGGAGTGGGTCAACTTCGACGCGCTGAACATCCCCGCCGACCACCCGGCGCGAGGGCTGATGGACACCTTCCACATCGCACCGCAGGGCTCGGGCCTTGTTCTACGAACGCACACGTCGACGGTGCAGACCCGCACGATGCTCAGCCGTAAGCCGCCGATCTACGTGATCGTGCCTGGCCGCGTCTACCGCACCGACGAGATCGACGCCACCCACAGCCCGGTGTTCCACCAGGCCGAGGGCCTGGTTGTCGACAAGGGCATCACGATGGCGCACCTGCGGGGCACGCTCGACCACTTCGCCCGCGCCATGTTCGGCCCGGAGGCCAAGACCCGGTGGCGGCCGCACTACTTCCCGTTCACCGAGCCGTCGGCGGAGTTCGACGTGTGGTTCCCCGAGCACCGCGACGGTCCGCAGTGGGTCGAGTGGGGCGGCTGCGGCATGGTCAACCCCCGGGTGCTGCGCGCCTGCGGCGTCGACCCGGAGGTCTACTCCGGGTTCGCCTTCGGCATGGGCATCGACCGGACCCTGATGATCCGGCACGGGGTCAGCGACATCCGCCACCTCTTCGAGGGCGACGTGCGGTTCAGCCGGGCGTTCGGGACCGGAGCGTAGGGCGATGCGGGTACGAGACACGGGAACGGTGGTCTGAAGTCATGCGAGTTTCTGTCAGCTGGCTGCGGGAGTACGTCGACCTGCCCGCCGACCTGCCGACCGGCGACCTGGAGCAGGCTCTTGTCGACCTCGGCATCGAGGTCGAGTCCGTCGTGGACCTGCGCGAGTCGGTCACCGGTCAGCTCGTCGTCGGTGAGGTCCGCGAGATCGAGGAGCTCACCGGCTTCAAGAAGCCGATCCGGTTCTGCCGCGTCGACGTGGGTCACGCCAACGGCACCGGTGAGCCGCAGGAGATCGTCTGCGGGGCGCGCAACTTCGCCGTCGGCGACCGGGTGGTGGTGATCCTGCCCGGCGGTGTGCTGCCTGGCGGGTTCGCCATCGGCGCGCGCAAGACGTACGGGCACAACTCGGCGGGCATGATCTGCTCGGCGAAGGAGCTGGGCCTGGGCGACGACCACTCCGGCATCATCGTGCTGCCGCCGGACGTGGCCGCCAAGCCGGGCGACGACGCGCGGCCGGTGGTCGGCCTCGACGACGTGGTGTTCGACCTGGAGATCACCCCGGACCGGGGGTACGCGCTGAGCCTTCGCGGCCTGGCTCGGGAGCTGTCGCACGCCTTCGACGTGCCACTGCGCGATCCGGCCCTGGTGCCGGCGCCGCGTGGCACCGAGACGCCGGCGTACCCGGTGGAGGTGCGCGACCCGGTCGGCTGCGACCGGTTCACCGCCCGCCTGGTCCGCGGCGTCGACCCGACCGCGCCCACCCCGTCGTGGATGCAGCAGCGGCTCGTCACCGCAGGCATCCGCAGCATCTCCCTGCCTGTCGACATCACCAACTACGTGATGTTGGAGCTGGGCCAGCCGATGCACGCCTTCGACGCCGACCGGATAGCCGGGCCGCTCGTGGTCCGCCGCGCCGTGCCGGGGGAGAAGCTGACCACCCTCGACGGCGTCGACCGGGTGCTCGCCGCCGACGACATGGTGATCTGCGACGCCGGGCTGCCCAGCGCCGTGGCGGGCGAGGGCGCCGGCACGCCGATCTCCCTCGCGGCGGTGATGGGCGGGGAGACCAGCGAGGTCGTCGCCGGCACCACAAACGTGCTCTTCGAGGCGGCGCACTGGGACCCGGCGATGGTCGGGCGGACGGCCCGCCGGCACAAGCTGTTCAGCGAGGCCGCCAAGCGCTGGGAGCGGGGCGTCGACCCAGCCGTGGCGCTCGTCGCGCTGGAGCGGGCCGTACGCCTGCTCACCGAGCACGGCGGCGGCACACCGAGCGCGGAGATCCTGGACATCGACCACGTCCGTCCGCGTACCCCGATCAGCCTGCCGGCGGATCTGCCCACCCGGCGGATCGGCGTCGAGTACCCGCCGGCGCGGGTGGTCGCCCTCCTGGAGCGGGTCGGTTGCACCGTCGCGCAGGGCGCGGACCGGTTGGCCGAGGACCCGGGAGCGGTCGGCACGGCCAGCGGTGCCGGCGTGGCGCTCAGCGTCACCCCGCCGTCGTGGCGGCCCGATCTCACCGACCCGGCCGACCTGGTCGAGGAGGTCGTCCGCCTCGACGGGTACGACAAGGTGCCGTCGGTGCTGCCCACCGCGCCACCCGGACGCGGCCTGACCCCGCGCCAGCGTCGGCGCCGGGCGGTCGCCCTGTCGCTTGCTGCGCGGGGGTACGTCGAGGTGCTCGCGCACCCGTTCGTGTCGCCGCAGCTGGCGGACCTGCTCGGCCTGCCGGCCGACGACCCGCGCCGACCTGCGGTGCGGCTGGCCAACCCGCTGTCGGACGAGGAGCCGCTGCTGCGCACCACGCTGCTCGGCCCGCTGCTCGGCATCCTCAAGCGCAACATCGGTCGGGGTCACCGCGACCTGGCGCTCTACGAGATCGGTGCGGTCTTCCACCCGCGCCGGGACGCCGGCAGCCCGCCGGAGATGGGTGTGGACCGGCGTCCCACCGACGCCGAGTTCGCCGCCGCCGACGCTGTGGTGCCGGCGCAGCCCGTGCACGCGGCAGTGGTGCTCGCCGGTGAGGCGGACCCGGCCGGATGGTGGGGTCCGGGCCGGCCGGCCGGCTGGGCGGACGCCATCGAGGCGGCCCGGGACACGCTGGCCGCCGCCGGTATCCCCGACGAGTGGGTCGAGGTGCGTGCCGCCGAACACGCCCCGTGGCACCCCGGCCGCTGCGCCGAGCTGCGGGTCGACGGCGTGGTCGTCGGGCACGCCGGTGAGCTGCACCCGACAGTGGTGGCGGCGTTGGAGCTGCCCCGGCGTATCTGCGCCATGGAGTTGAGCCTCGACGCGTTGCCAGTGGCCCCGGTGACGCCCGCCCCGGCGGTGTCCGGCTTCCCGCCAGCGCTGATCGACGTGGCCCTTGTGGTGGACGAGTCGGTGCCGGCGGAGCAGGTGCGCCGGGCGCTGGAGGCCGGCGCGGGGGAGCTGCTGGAGGACGTGCGGCTCTTCGACGTGTACTCCGGCGCGCAGCTCGGCGAGGGTCGCCGGTCGCTTGCGTACAAGCTCACGTTCCGCGCACCGGACCGGACGCTGACTGTCGAGGAAGCGGTAGCAGCCCGCGACGCGGCGGTAGCAGTAGCAACAGAACGCCTAGGAGCAACCCTCCGCGGAGCGTAACCCCCACCTCACCCCTCGCGATCTTGCAGTTTGTGTCGCTGATCTGCACCCGTTGTCCGCTATGCGGGGGCGGTAACTGCAAGATCGCGGGGGTTGGGGCCGTTCTTACATCACCATGCATACCGTTGTATTAAGTTGCAGGTGACCTGCACCGCTGCTAGCCTTCGTTGCATAGTCATGCGGAGGTGGGTATGGGGATTCGAGTCGCGGTCGCCGGGGCGAGCGGTTACGCCGGAGGTGAGCTGCTGCGCCTGATCGCCGGGCATCCGGAGTTCGACCTTGTCGCCGCCACCGCCCACAGCCAGGCCGGGCACCGCGTCGACGTGGCGCACCCGCAGCTCATCGGGCTCGACCTGGTGTTCGGCGCGACCGACCCGGCGATCCTGGCCGACGCGGACCTGGTCTTCCTGGCCCTGCCGCACGGCGAGTCGGCGACCCTCGCGGCCCAGCTCCCGCCGGAGGTGCGCGTCGTCGACCTGGGCGCCGACCACCGGCTCGCCGACCCGTACGCCTGGGCGCAGTACTACGGCGGCACCCACGCCGGCCAGTGGACCTACGGCCTGCCCGAGCTGCCCGGCCAGCGGGAGCTGATCGCCTCCTCCACCCGGGTCGCCAACACCGGCTGCTACGCCGCCGCGATCACCCTGGCGCTCGCGCCGCTGATCGCCGACGGCGCGGCCAACCCGGCGGACGTGGTGGTCGTCGCCGCCTCCGGCACGTCCGGGGCGGGCCGGGCGGCGAAGCCGCACCTGCTGGCCAGCGAGGTGCTGGGTGACCTGTCGCCGTACCGGGTGGGCACCCACCAGCACGTGCCGGAGATCAAGCAGGCCACCGGGGCGACGAGCTTGTCGTTCACTCCCGTTCTGGCGCCGATGCCGCGCGGCATCCTGGCCACTGTCACCGCCGTGCCGGCGCGCGGTGTCGACCCGCAGCAGGTGCTGGCGCAGGCGTACGCCGACGCGCCGTTCGTGCACGTGCTCCCGGAGGGCAGGTGGCCGCACACCGGCGCCACGCTGGGGTCGAACTCCTGCCACCTGCAAGCCACAGTGGACGCCGACTCCGGCCGGCTGATCGTGCTCAGCGCCCTGGACAACCTGGGCAAGGGCGCCGCCGGCCAGGCCGTGCAGAACGCCAACCTGATGCTCGGCCTGCCGGAGACGACGGGCCTGTCGATCTGGGGAGTTGCACCATGAGTGTCACCACCCCTCGTGGGTTCCGGGCGGCCGGGGTGGCCGCCGGTCTGAAGGCCAGCGGCGGTGCGGACGTCGCGCTGGTGGTCAACGACGGCCCGGACGCCGGTGTCGCGGGCGTCTTCACCACCAACCGGGTGAAGGCCGCGCCGGTGCTCTGGACCCAGCAGGTCGTGCAGGGCGGTGTGGTCCGCGCTGTGGTGCTCAACTCCGGTGGGGCCAACGCCTGCACCGGCCCGGCCGGCTTCCAGGACACGCATGCCACCGCCGAGCACACCGCCGCCGCGTTGACCTCGGTCAGCCCGCGGTTGATTCTCGGGGCCGGTGAGGTGGCGGTCTGCTCGACCGGCCTGATCGGTGAGCGGCTGCCGATGCCGAAGCTGCTGCCGGGCGTCCGATCGGCGATCCGTGAGCTGTCCCGTGACGGCGGAGTGGCCGCCGCCGAGGCGATCATGACCACGGACACGCGGGCGAAGACGACAGTGGCCCAGGGCAGCGGCTGGACGGTCGGCGGGATGGCGAAGGGCGCGGGGATGCTCGCGCCGGGCATGGCCACCATGTTGTGCGTGCTGACCACCGATGCGGTAGCGGGGCCTGCCGTGCTGGACGAGGCGCTGCGCGCTGCCACCCGGGTCAGCTTCGACAGGGTCGACTCCGATGGCTGCATGTCGACGAACGACACGGTGCTGCTGCTGTCCAGCGGCGCCAGTGGCATCGAGCCGACACCGGCCGAGTTGGCCGCCGCGGTCACCGCGGCCTGTCACGACCTGGCCCAACAACTGGTCGCCGACGCCGAGGGCGCCACCAAGCAGATCGCCATCGACGTTGTCGGCGCGGCCGACGAGGACGACGCGGTCGAGGTGGGCCGGTCGGTGGCGCGCAACAACCTGGTCAAGACCGCGCTGTTCGGCAACGACCCGAACTGGGGCCGGATCCTCGCCGCGGTCGGCACCACCGCTGCCGCGTTCGACCCGGACGAGGTGGACGTGGCCGTCAACGGGGTGTGGGTGTGTCGGGGCGGCGCTGCCGCCGAGGACCGGTCGAAGGTCGACCTGACCGGCCGGGACGTGACCATCCGGATCAACCTGCACGCCGGTACGGCGGAGGCGACGATCTGGACCAACGACCTGTCCCACGCGTACGTACACGAGAATTCGGCCTACTCCACGTGAGCGCGAGGAACGCAGCGCAGCGGAGTCCCGCAGTCGCGAACGAAAAGGCAGGCTCGGTGAGCGCGAGGAACGCAGCGCAGCGGAGTCCCGCAGTCGCGAACGAAAGGCTGGCCCGGTGAGTCTCAGCACCGATCTCACCCGCGCCCAGGTCAAGGCGGAGACGCTCATCGAGGCGTTGCCGTGGCTGGCGCGCTTCTCCGGCTCCACTGTGGTCATCAAGTACGGCGGCAACGCCATGACCGACCCCGCGTTGCAGCAGGCGTTCGCCGCCGACATGGTTTTTCTGCGCTACGCCGGTCTCAAGCCTGTGGTGGTGCACGGCGGTGGTCCGCAGATCTCCGCCATGCTGGGCCGGTTGGGCATCGCCAGCGAATTCCGCGGTGGCCTGCGGGTGACCACCGCCGAGGCGATGGACGTGGTCCGAATGGTGCTCGTCGGGCAGGTCGGCCGCGAGCTGGTCGGGTTGATCAACTCGCATGGCCCGTTCGCTGTGGGCCTCTCCGGTGAGGACGCCCGGCTGTTCACGGCGGTGCGCCGCCCGGCGTACGTGGATGGGCTGCCTGTCGACGTGGGTCAGGTCGGGGACGTCGAGTCGGTCGACGTGTCGGCGGTGACCGACCTCATCGAGGCGGGCCGGATTCCGGTGATCTCCACTGTGGCGCCGGACGTCGACGGGGTGCTGCACAACCTCAACGCGGACACCGCCGCCGCCGCGCTGGCGATCGCGCTGCAGGCCCGCAAGCTCGTCGTGCTCACCGACGTGGCGGGCCTGTACGCCGACTGGCCGGACACCACGAGCCTGATCTCGGAGATCGCCGCGGACGACCTGGCCAAGCTGCTGCCCAGCCTGGAGTCGGGGATGGTGCCGAAGATGGAGGCGTGTCTGCGAGCGGTCCGTGGGGGAGTGCCCGCGGCGCACGTCGTCGACGGCCGGGTGGCGCACTCCACTCTGCTGGAGGTCTTCACCTCGGAAGGGTTCGGAACGATGGTGGTGCCGGAAGACGGGACGGGCGGAGCATGAGCAGCCTGGCGCAACGCTGGACGCAGTCGATGATGGACAACTACGGCACGCCGCCGCTGGCGCTGGTGTCCGGCTCGGGTGCCGTGGTGGTCGACGACGCCGGCCGGGAATATCTGGATCTGGTCGGCGGGATCGCTGTGAACGCGCTCGGGCACGCCCACCCGGCGGTGGTGGCCGCCGTGTCGAAGCAGGTCGCCACCCTCGGGCACGTCTCCAACCTCTACATCGCCGAGCCGCCTGTCGCTCTCGCGGAGCTGCTGCTGGCGCTCGCCGGTCGATCGGGCCGGGTGTTCTTCGCCAATTCGGGCGCGGAGGCGAACGAGGCCGCGTTCAAAATCTCCCGGCGCACCGGGCGCAGTCACGTGGTGGCCACCAACGGCGGGTTCCACGGCCGCACCATGGGCGCCCTCGCGTTGACCGGGCAGCCGGCCAAGGCCGATCCGTTCCGGCCGCTGCCCGGTGACGTGACCCACGTCGACTACGGCGACGTGGCCGCTCTCGAAGCTGCGGTCACCGACGCCACCGCGATGGTGATCCTGGAGCCGATCCAGGGCGAGAACGGTGTGGTGGTTCCGCCGGCCGGCTATCTCACCGCGGCCCGGCGGATCACCGACCGGCACGGCGCGCTGCTGGTGCTCGACGAGGTGCAGACCGGCATCGGGCGTACCGGCCACTGGTTCGCCCACCAGGCCGAGGGCGTGGAGCCGGACGTGATCACCCTGGCCAAGGGGCTCGGTGGAGGCCTGCCGCTCGGCGCCACGCTCGCCTTCGGCCGGGCCGCCGACCTGCTCACCCCCGGCTCGCACGGTACGACCTTCGGTGGCAACCCGGTCAGCTGCGCCGCCGCGCTCGCCGTGGTGTCGACAATCGCCCATGAAGGGCTGCTCGACCACGTCAAGCGGGTGGGGGAGCGGCTGCGCCGGGGGATCGAGGCGCTGGGGCATCCGCTTGTCGGCGACGTACGCGGGGCCGGGTTGCTGCTCGGTGTGGTGCTCACCGCGCCGGTGGCGGCGGCGCTCGCCGCGTCGCTGCGGGAGGCCGGCTTCCTGGCCAACCCGGTGCAGCCGGGCGTGCTGCGGCTCGTACCGCCGCTGATCCTCACGGCCGACCAGGCCGACGCCTTCGTGGCTGCCCTGCCCGCCGCCCTGGCCGCGGCGACGCCGACCGGCGCGGACCCGGCCCGACCGGGGTCCGAGACGCCCGGGATTCCGGCGCCGCTGACCTCACCCACCACGACCAGTACGGGGACGACCGCATGATCCGGCACTTCCTGCGCGACGACGACATTTCGCCCGCCGAGCAGTCCACTGTGCTGGACCTGGCGGCGCGGATGAAGGCCGACCGGTTCGGCCACCGGCCGCTTGCCGGCCCGCGTTCGGTGGCGGTGCTCTTCGACAAGCAGAGCCTGCGGACGCGGTTCTCGTTCGACGTCGGCATCGCCGAGTTGGGCGGGCATCCGCTCGTCGTGGACACCCAGGTCACCCACTTCGGCCGGGGCGAGACCCTCATCGACGCCGGGCGGGTGTTGTCCCGCTACGTCGTCGCGATCGTGCTGCGTACCCACGGCGACGACCGGATCGCCGAGGTAGCGGCGGGGGCGAGCGTCCCGGTGGTGAACGCGCTCACCGACGGTTTCCACCCCTGCCAGTTGCTTGCCGACCTGCTCACCATCCGCGAGCGGTGTGGTGGCACCGCTGGCCGCACCCTGACCTACGTGGGGGACGGCGCGAACAACATGGCGCAGTCGTACCTGTTGGCCGGTGCGATGGCCGGGATGCACGTGCGGATCGCCGGGCCGGAGGGTTTCGTCCCGGATCCGGACGTCGTGGCGCGGGCGGCGGAGATCGCCGTCGGCACCGGCGGGTCGGTGCGGGTCCTGACCGACCCGGTCCAGGCGGTACGCGACGCCGACGTGGTGGCCACCGACACGTGGACGTCGATGGGGCAGGAGGCCGACGGGTTGGACCGGATCACCCCGTTCCTGCCGTACCAGGTGAACAAGGAACTACTCGGCCAGGCCGCGCCGGACGCCGTCGTGCTGCACTGCCTGCCCGCGCACCGTGGCGAGGAGATCACCGACGAGGTGCTCGACGGGCCGCAGAGCGCGGTCTTCGACCAGGCGGAGAACCGGCTGCACGCCCAGAAGGCGCTCCTGACGTTCCTCCTGAACGCGAACGCGAACGCCGCCGACAAGGCGGCCGCCGACACCGATGCCGCCGTGACCAGCGCGACCGGGATGACGCGGTGACCGCCCCGCTGACCCGCGCAGCCCGGCACGCCCGCATCGTGGAGCTGATCCGCGACCGGGCCGTCCGTTCGCAGACCGAGCTGGCCGACCTGCTCGCCGCCGACGGGGTCGGTGTCACCCAGGCCACCCTCTCGCGGGACCTGGAGGAGCTGGGCGCGGTCAAGGTGCGCGGCGGCGACGGCCCCGCCGTCTACCTGATCCCCGAGGACGGCCACCGGCCGCTGCGCGACGCCGAGGCCGCTCCGGCCCGCCTGGTGCGGCTGCTGCGCGAACTGCTCAACGGCGTCGACTCCAGCGGCAACATCGCCGTGCTGCGTACCCCGCCGGGCGCGGCCCAGTACCTGGCCAGCGCGTTGGACCGGGCGGGTCTGCCCGAGATCGTCGGCACCATCGCCGGCGACGACACCATCCTCGTCGTGGCCCGCGAGGCCTCAGGCGGGGCCGCGCTCGGTGAGAAGCTCAGCGGTTGGGCCCGCCGGGACGACACCGTGGAAGGGAACACAGCATGACCGAGCGGGTCGTCCTCGCGTACTCCGGAGGGTTGGACACCTCCGTTGCCATTCCCTATCTGGCCGAGCAGACCGGCGCCGAGGTGATCGCTGTGGCGGTCGACGTCGGGCAGGGCGGTGAGGACCTCGACGCGATTCGGCAGCGGGCGCTCGACTGCGGCGCCGCCGAGGCCGAGGTGGTCGACGCGCGCGACGAGTTCGCCGCCGAATACTGTGTGCCGGCGATCCGGGCGAATGCCCTCTACATGGACCGCTACCCGCTGGTCTCGGCGCTGTCCCGGCCGCTGATCGTCAAGCACCTGGTGGCGGCGGCGCGTCAGCACGGCGGCACGATCGTGTCGCACGGCTGCACCGGCAAGGGCAACGACCAGGTCCGGTTCGAGGTGGGCCTGAACGCGCTCGCCCCCGACCTGAAGATCATCGCCCCGGCGCGGGACTTCGCGTGGACGCGCGACAAGGCCATCGCGTTCGCCGAGGAGAAGGGCCTGCCGATCGACGTGTCGGCCAAGTCCCCGTACTCGATCGACCAGAACCTGTGGGGCCGCGCCGTGGAGACGGGCTTCCTGGAGGACATCTGGAACGCCCCGATCGAGGACCTCTACTCGTACACCGAGGACCCGGCGCAGAGCCGCGACCCGGACGAGGTCGTGATCACCTTCGACGGTGGCGTGCCGGTGGCACTCGACGGCGAGACCGTCACCCCGTACCAGGCGATCCGGGAGCTGAACCGCCGCGCCGGCGCGCACGGCGTGGGCCGGCTCGACATGGTCGAGGACCGCCTCGTCGGCATCAAGAGCCGCGAGGTGTACGAGGCGCCCGGCGCCATCGCTTTGATCACCGCCCACCAGGAGTTGGAGGCGGTGACAGTGGAGCGGGACCTGGCCCGGTTCAAGAAGGGCGTCGACCAGCGGTGGGGTGAGCTGGTCTACGACGGCCTGTGGTTCTCGCCGCTGAAGGACTCGCTTGACGCGTTCATCGACGACGCGCAGCGGCACGTGAGCGGCGAGGTGCGCATGACGCTGCACGGCGGTCGTGCCACGGTGACCGGCCGGCGCTCCGAGGCGAGCCTGTACGACTTCGGGCTGGCCACGTACGACACCGGGGACACGTTCGACCAGTCCCTGGCGAAGGGTTTCGTGCAGCTTTGGGGGCTGCCGAGTGGAATGGCCGCGGCGCGTGACGCCCGGCTGGGCGGGTGACGAGCATGGGGACCACAATGGGCGGGGTGGACGACAAGAGCTTGACCGAGAACAGCGCGGCCACCAATCGGACAAGCCTGTGGGGTGGCCGGTTCGCCGGTGGCCCCGCTGAGGCGCTCGCCCGCCTGTCGGTGAGCGTGCAGTTCGACTGGCGGCTGGCCCCGTACGACATCGCGGGTTCCCGGGCGCATGCCCGGGTGCTTGCCGGCGCCGGCCTCCTCGACCCGGAGGAGTTGGGTCGGATCCTGGCGGCCCTGGACGATCTGGAGGCGGCGTGCGCCTCGGGGGCGTTCCGTCCCACCGTCGACGACGAGGACGTGCACACCGCGCTGGAGCGGGGCCTGTTGGAGCGGCTCGGCAGCCTCGGCGGCAAGCTGCGCGCGGGCCGGTCCCGCAACGACCAGGTGGCCACGGACCTGCGGCTCTACCTGCGCGATCACGCCCGGGGCGTGGCGAGCCGGCTGGTCGAGCTGGCGGAGGCGCTCATCGAGCAGGCGGAGCGGCACATCGACACCGCCGCCCCCGGTATGACCCACCTCCAGCACGCCCAGCCGGTCACGTTCGGGCACTGGCTGCTGGCGCACGTGCAGCCGCTGCTGCGCGACCTGGAGCGGTTGCACGACTGGGACCACCGGGCGGCGATCAGCCCGCTCGGCGCGGGTGCGCTTGCCGGTTCCGGCCTTCCGCTGGACCCGGTGGCGGTGGCCAAGGAGCTGGGTTTCCGCACGTCGTTCGCCAACTCGATGGACGCGGTGGCCGACCGGGACTTCGTGGCCGAGTTCCTCTTCACCACCGCGATGATCGGGGTGCACCTGTCCCGTCTCGGTGAGGAGGTGGTGCTCTGGACCTCGCACGAGTTCGGGTGGGTGGAGCTGGACGACGCCTTCGCGACCGGTTCGTCGATCATGCCGCAGAAGAAGAACGCGGACATCGCCGAGCTGGCCCGGGGCAAGTCCGGCCGGCTTGTCGGTGGCCTGATGACGGTGCTGACGATGCTCAAGGGCCTGCCGATGACCTACGACCGGGACATGCAGGAGGACAAGGAGCCGGCCTTCGACGCTGTCGACACCTTGGAGCTGCTGCTGCCGGCCCTGGCGGGAATGATCTCGACGATGACGGTCCGGGTGGATCGCCTTGTCGCCGCCGCGCCGGTCGGGTTCTCGCTCGCCACGGAGGTCGCCGACTGGCTGGTCCGGCGCAACGTGCCGTTCCGCGACGCGCACGAGATCACCGGCCGTCTGGTGGCGCTCTGCGCGGTCCGCGAGTGCGAGCTGGAGGAGGTCTCCGACGCCGACCTGGCAGCCGTCAGCGAGCACCTCGATCCGTCGGTGCGCGACGTGCTGTCGGTCCGCTCGGCGCTCGCCGCCCGGACCACTCCCGGCTCGACCGGCCCCGGCCCGGTCGCCGACCAGCTCGCCGCTGCGGCGGACCGGGTGGCCGGCTGGCGGGACTGGGCCACCGAGCGGGTCGTCCCCCGCTGACCTCGCCGTGGCGCCGGAGCTTCCCGCTTCCGGCGCCGCGGCCGGCTCAGGCCGTCGGGCGCTCGCGCTTCGGGAGCTTCGCCACCACCATGTCGTACGACGAGTCGACGGCCTCGGTCAGCTCGTCGGCGTCGATTCCGCCGTCGAGTTGCAGCGTGTTCCACCCGGACCGGCCGATGTAGGCCATCGGACGGGCATCGTCGGGGTGGCGGTGCAGCCACTCGTCGGCGATCTCGCGTGTCGCGCCGCACTTCAGACCGACCGTCGGCTGGCCGTCGCCGTTGCCGAGGAACGCGAAGATCCGGCTGCCGACCTTCACCACCTCGTCGTTCTCCCACGGCCGGTCCAGCCACGCCCCCGGCTTGGCCAGGCAGTACGCCAGCATCTCCGCGCGGTCCATGAAGCTCCTCCCGGATTCGTCGTGCGCACAGTGTGCCCGTCCGAGCGTCAGCGGCGTGCCGCCCTCGCCGGCCGGCGTGCCGGTCAGCCCTCTTGTCGCGGTGCGGTCTGCTCGGCCGACCGGGCGGCGACCCGCTCGTAGCGCTGCCGGGCGGCCTGCGCGCTGCCCAGCCCCAGTCCGTACGCGATGGACTGCCAGGTCAGCCCCCGGTCGCGGGCCAGAGTCAGCAGCCCGGCCTCCAGCGCGTCGAGTTCGGCGCGTACGTACGGCAGCAGCGTCAGCGCGGCGGTCAGGTCGGCGGTGTCGACAGGCTCCTCCGCCGGCTCCCGCTGCGCTCCGCCGGCGGCCAGCGCGGTGACCAGGGCGACCGCCTCCCACGGGTCGAGCACTGACGGGTGTGCCCAGCGTCCCCGCTGGTCGGCGGTGCCGGCGTGCCGCTCGCTGATCCGATGCAGCGCCTCGTGGCTGCGGTGGGCGCGGGCGCGGGCTGGATCGGGCGCGGTGAACGGGTCGTCGATCGTCATGTCCCGAGCACACCCCATGAACGCCGTCTTGTCAACAAGTCGTTTAAACCTGAGGGTGGTCGGTCGGCGGCTGGTGCCGCTCGGCTCACGCAGCCTCTGCCGGACGACCTCACCGCAAGTAGGGTCAAGCCATACTTTCAAGATTCTTCTCGCTGCTACGCGGGACGTGACGACGGTAGGCGCTGACGGTCGGGTCGCCGGCGATCCAAAATCGCCACGCCAGATCGTGCGCAGCGGTCACGCCAACGCGAGGACCAGCCACGACACGCTCGTCCGGAGCTGGCTCAGTCGGGGGATACAACGTCAGCGGGCCGGTGCCATCAACCACCGATGTGCCATAGGCCGTGAGCTGCAAGCCAAGCGCCTCGACGAGGCGCGCCGGTCCCGAAGCAAGATCGACATCGCGCTTTGCCGCAGGCCGCCGCGAGCGGGCAAGGTCGGCGCCGCACACGACCTGCCCCGCGCGCAGGAGAACTGCCGCGGGCTGCCCCTCAGGTCCGCACGTCACATTGGCGCAGGTGTGCAATCCGTAAATGCGGTAGAGGTAAAGGTGGCCAGCCGGGCCGAACATTGCCGCGTTACGTGAGGTTCGCCCTCGATGGGCGTGGCTTGCGGGGTCGCCGCCCAGTCCCGCATATGCCTCGGTCTCAGTGATCCTGATGGTGACGCCGTTGGCGACCGCCAGCCAGCCGAGGAGCAGGCGGGCGGTATCGGCGACCGCGGTCGCGGGAGCGTCGAGCCAGGCGTACGTCACCCTTCAAGGAAAGCAGAAGGTCCCCGCACAGAGAACAAGGCGCCATCGGCAGGTGCTTTCTGCTGACGCTGGCATGCCCGCTCCTCAATCGGATGAGTTGCGCGGGCAGAGGCGACCGGCCCCACCGGCATCGAGATGTTCCAGATCAACCCGCTCGCCGAACTGATCAGCCCCGCACTCGGCCTGCATGACTGGCAGCCCGGCTGACGGGCAGGTGGCCTGGTCCATGGCGTGGACGAGGGCGCCTACCCTGCCGGGGTGAGCTATCCCCCGACGTACGCCATGCCCAACCCTCCGCCGCCGAAGAACAACCGGACGATCAAGATCGTGGTGACCGTGGTGGCAGCGGTACTGCTGGTCTGCTGCATCGGTGGTGTCGGTGGCGGCTTCTGGTTCTACAACACCATCAAGGAGGCGACCGGGCCGGCCAGGGAGGCCGTCGCCGGTTACCTGGACGACACCCGTGCCGGCAACCACGCGGAGGCATACCGGCGCCTCTGCGCGCGGGAGCGGCGTCAGGTCACCGAGGAGGCGTACATCCGGGAGGAGGCGGGCCTGCCGAAGATTGCCAGCTACCGGATCACCAACGCGAAGGTCTCCAACCGCAACGGTGCGGTCAGCGGGACGGTGATGGCGATGGTGACCCGGACCACCGGCAGCACCCAGGGCTTCATCTATCCCATGGTCAAGGAGGGCGACGAGTGGCGGATCTGCCCGGAGTGACCCGGAGGTGCGGCGGTAGCCGCAGTCGGCATCAAGCGGACTGAGGACGTGCCGTGGCCCCGTATCAGGCTCGTCGCCCTGGGCGTGCTCGCTACCTGCGGCCTGGCTGTCGTCCGGGACTCGGTGTGGCAGGGGAACCCGGGTGGCAGGTCCTCGGGTCGGCGTGACGGGCGCGCACGACCCTGCCGCCGTCCTCGGCGGTGGCGGCCGATGGAATAGTTGACTCGTCAAGTATGTTGACGGCAGCATCCGGGTCACCACCGGGTCCGGTTTGACACGCGAGGAGCTGGTCATGCAGTTCGGAGTCTTCACCGTCGGCGATGTCACTGTCGATCCGACCACCGGTCGGGAGCCGACCGAGCATGAGCGGATCAAGGCGATGGTGGCCATCGCGCTCAAGGCCGAAGAGGTCGGGCTCGACGTGTTCGCCACCGGCGAGCACCACAACCCGCCGTTCGTGCCGTCGTCACCGACCACCATGCTCGGCTACATCGCGGCCCGCACCGAGCGGCTGCTGCTGTCCACAGCGACCACGCTGATCACCACGAACGACCCGGTGAAGATCGCCGAGGACTACGCGATGCTCCAGCACCTGGCCGACGGTCGGGTCGACCTCATGATGGGCCGTGGCAACACCGGCCCGGTCTACCCGTGGTTCGGCAAGGACATCCGCGCCGGCATCCCCCTCGCGATCGAGAACTACGACCTGCTGCGCCGGCTGTGGCGCGAGGACGTGGTCGACTGGAAGGGCCGCTACCGCACGCCGTTGCAGTCGTTCACCTCGACGCCGCGCCCGCTCGACGGCGTACCGCCGTTCGTCTGGCACGGCTCGATCCGCAGCCCGGAGATCGCCGAGCAGGCCGCCTACTACGGTGACGGCTTCTTCGCCAACCACATCTTCTGGCCCAAGGAGCACACCCAGCGGATGGTCGGGCTCTACCGCGAGCGGTACGCGCACTACGGCCACGGCACCGCCGACCAGGCCATCGTCGGCCTCGGCGGGCAGGTCTTCATGCGCCGCAACTCGCAGGACGCGGTCCGGGAGTTCCGGCCGTACTTCGACAACGCCCCGGTCTACGGACACGGGCCGTCGCTTGAGGAGTTCACCAGGGAGACCCCGCTGACAGTGGGCAGCCCGCAGCAGGTCATCGACCGCACGCTGGGCTTCCGCGAATACGTCGGCGACTACCAGCGCCAACTGTTCCTGCTGGACCACGCGGGACTGCCGCTGAAGACGGTGCTGGAGCAGCTCGACCTGCTCGGCGAGGAGGTCGTGCCGGTGCTGCGCAAGGAGTTCGAGTCGCTGCGCCCGGCGCACGTGCCGGACGCGCCCACGCACGCCTCGCTTGTCGCCACTGCCGGCGGCGGCGCGGACAGCACGGTGCACGCCGTCGACGACGTCACCGGCAAGGCGCCCGAGGTGGCCCGATGACCCAGCGCACAGTGGCCGTGGTCTCCGCGGGGCTGAGCCAGCCCTCGTCCACCCGGCTGCTCGCCGACCAGCTCGCCGCGGCCACCCGCGACGAGCTGGTCCGGCGCGGCAACACAGTGCAGCTGCGCGTCGTCGACCTGCGGGAGTACGCCCACGACGTGGTGAACAACATGCTCACCGGGTTTCCACCGACCGCGCTGCGCGAGGCCGTCGACGCGGTGACCGGGTCCGACGGGCTCATCGCCGTCACGCCGATCTTCAACGCGTCGTACAACGGGCTGTTCAAGTCCTTCTTCGACGTGCTGGAGGCCGAGTCGCTCGTCGGCCGGCCGGTGCTGATCGGGGCCACCGGCGGCACCGCACGGCACTCGCTGGCGCTGGAGCACGCCATCCGCCCGATGTTCAGCTATCTGCGGGCGGTGGTGGTCCCCACATCGGTCTTCGCCGCGCCGGAGGACTGGTCCGGTGGCGCCGCCGACGGCGCCCTGCGGGGCCGGATCGGGCGCGCCGCCGGAGAGTTGGCCGACCAGGTGGAGCTGCGGCCGCCCGCCAGCGGCCCGGCCGACCCGTTCGCCCTCACCACCGACTTCCTGCAGATGCTCGGCAGAGGTGACGACGCCCCGGTCACCTAGGCCGGGTACCGATGCGCGACGAGCACGGGGCAGTGCGCGTGCTGGATCACCGCCTGGCTGACCGAGCCGAGCAGCAGGCCGGTGAACCCGTGCCGGCCCCGGGTGCCCACGACCAGCAACGACGCCGTGCCGCTGGCCTCGATGAGCCCCTGGGCCGCGCCGGCCGCCCGGACCGGATGCTCCCGTACCACCAGGTCGGGATACTCGGCGCGGACGGCGGCGGACGCATCGGCGAGCAGCCGCACCGCCTCGGCCTGGTACGCGGCCTGCGACTCCTCGACCTCCTCCGGCGTGGCGCGGTCCTCGCCGGGCGGGCCGACGTGCACAAGCACCAGCGGCACCTTCCGTAGCGTCGCCTCGGCCGCGCCGTAGCCGGCGGCGAGTCGGGACGCCTCGGAGCCGTCCACGCCGACAAGCACCGGCGCGTCCATGTCGATGGGCTGCTCGTCGGGGCGGACCACGAGCACCGGGCAGTGCGCGTGCGCGGCCACCTGCGCGCCCACCGAGCCGAGCAGCAGCCCGACGAACCCGCCCAGTCCTCGACTGCCCACCACGACCAGGTCGGCCTGGCGGGACTCCTCGATCATCGTGGCGCCGGGTCCACCGGCGACCTGGCGCACCTCGACGGTGAGGCCGGGCCACCGGTCGGCGAGGTCCGCCGCCGTACGCTCAAGCATCTTCTGCGCCTCGGCCGACGGTGCCGGCACCCCGAGGTCGTACGGGTTGAGCGGCACGCCGTAGCCGAGGGGGTGCAGGTAGCCGTGCACCAGCAGCAGTGGCCGGGACCGGAGCAGGGCGGCGCGGGCGGCGTGCTCCGCGGCGACGAGGCTTGACGGCGATCCGTCCACGCCTGCCACGACAGGTCGGTTCATCAGGCTCTCCCAGGGTCGGTCAGCTCATTGTCGGCGGTGCGCCCCGGCCACGCCGCCGAACGCGCCGGCACGAACCAGCCGAACCGATCACCGGCACGAACCAGCCGGCACCGATCACCGGCACGGCTCTGCCCGCGCCGACGCGCGCACCGGACAGGGTCCGCGCCGGCCCTGGTGCGGCCGGCGCGGACAACGCGACGTCAGTTCTTCTTGCTCTGCCGGATGACAGCCACCGGGCTCTGCGAGTGGTGCAGCACCGCGTGGCTCACCGAGCCGAGCAGCACGCCGGCCAGCGCGCCCCGGCCCCGTGCCCCGACAACTGTGAGCTGCGCCCCGGCCGACTCCTCCACGAGCAGGCGCGCGGGTGCGCCGTACGCCACGCGCCGCCGTACGTGCACGTCCGGGTACTGCTCGGACCAGCCGGCGAGCGCCTGGGCGAGCACGCGCTCCTCTTCGGCGGCGAGCGCCTGCACGTCGTACCCCAGCGGCAGGAGGTCGCTCGGCGGGACGGGGATGGTCCAGCCGTGCACGGCGACCAGGTTGGTGCCCCGCAACGAGGCGGCCTCGTACGCGAAGCCCAGCGCCTCGGCGGACAGCGTCGAGCCGTCGACCCCGACCACGACCGGCCCGTCGGCGCGGGCCTCACCCTTGACCACGAGCACCGGGCAGTCGGCGCGGGCGGAGACCTGCACCGCCACCGAGCCGAGCAGCAGCCCGCCGAACCCGCCCAGGCCCCGGCTGCCGAGCACCAACAGCTTCGCGTCCCGCGCCTCGGCAAGCAGCACCGGCGTGGCGGCGCCGTCGATCACGGCGCCGGTGACGGTGAGGTCCGGAGCGACCTTGGTGGCTTCGGTCACCGCTTCGGCGACAAGCTTGTCGGCCTGGGCGCGGAACCCGGCGTCGGCGGGAGCGCCCGGTGCCGGCGTCAGCGGCACCTCGTAGAGCGGCCAGATGAACGCGTGCACCACCCGCAGCGCCCGGCCTCGCGTCGAGGCCTCGCGGGCGGCGACCCGCACCGCCTCCAGCGCTGATGTCGAACCGTCAACAGCCACCACCACGGGGGCACCGGATCGCTTGGTCATCACGTTCCTCCTTCGTTCGAGTTCCATTCTCCTACGGCGTCGGCCCGATGATCAGGGCAGGAGGGCAGGAGGCCGGGGGCCATTGGTCCCGTCGCCGGCCCGCGACCGCCCCAGAAGGCGTCCGCGTGCCGGCGACGGCGGCCCGACATCCGCCTAGTGCGACCGCCCGACGGCGGCGTCCACTGCGCCGTCGGACGGTGCCGACGGCGGTGTCGGACGGCGGCGGGTCAGCCGCAGCACCAGGCCGGGCAGGGCGCTGACCGCCGCGCAGGCCAGCAGCACTGCCGGTGTCAGCGGCTCGGTGTCGAGCAGCTCGCGCAGCGGGGGGAGCAGAACTCCGCCGACCTGGAGCAGCGCCGACACGGCGACCGCGACGAGCAGGCCGGGGTTGCCGCGCCGCGTGCCCGCAGGCCGGGGAGCCCGGACCGCCAGCGCCACGCCGAGCTGGGCCAGGCCGAGCACCACGAAGACCACTGACTGCCAGGGCAGGTCCCGGGCGGCGGCGACCACGCCGGCGCCGAGCACGACGGCGGCGATCAACGCGCCGGTGAACAGGACGTCCCGGCCCAGACCGGCACCGAGCACCGACTCCTGCGGCGAGCGGGGCGCTCGACGCAGCGTGCCGGGTTCGGCCGGTTCCGCGCCGAGAGCCACACCGGGCACCCCGTGGGTCAGCAGGTTCACCCAGAGGATCTGCGCGGGTTGCAGTGGCACTGCCAGGCCGAACAGCGGGCCGACAAGCATCACCAGGATCTCGGCGACTCCACCGGAGAGGGCGTACCGCAGGAACCGGCGGATGTTGTCGTAGATGCGCCGGCCCTCGCCGATCGCTGTGGTGACGGTGGACAGGTCGTCGTCGACGAGGACCAGGTCGGCGGCCTGCCGAGCGACCTCGGTGCCGCCGCCCATCGCCACCCCGATGTCGGCGCGGCGCAGCGCGGGTGCGTCGTTGACCCCGTCGCCTGTCATCGCCACCACGTGGCCACGGGACTGCAGGTCGGCGATGATGTCGAGCTTCTGTTCCGGCTGTGTCCGGGCGAAGACCCGGGTGTCCGGATGCGTCGGCGTGGAGTCGTCGTCGCCACGGGCCAGAGGGTCACCATCGCGCCACAGGCCCAGCTGGGAGCCGATCGCGGCGGCGGTGGCGGGGTGGTCACCGGTGATCAGCAGCAGACGTACCCCGGCGGCGTCGAGACTGTCGGCGATCTCCGGAGCGGCCGCGCGCAGCGGGTCACCGACGGCGGTCAGCCCCAGCGGGCGCAGGCCGGTCGGCGCGGCGAGGTCCGGCACGGTGTCCACCAGGGCGGCGGCCACGGCGAGGACCCGCAGTCCTTCGCCGGCGAGTTGGTGGGCGCCGCTGGTCAGCGCGGCGATCTCGTCGTCGGTGGCGTCGAGCAGCGCGGGGTCGAGAACACTCTCCGGGGCGCCCTTGCAGACCACGAGGTAGCGCTGGTCGCAGGACTGGTGCACGGTGACCATCCGGCGTTGCGCCTGGTCGAAGGGGTGCTCGGCTACCCGTGGCCAGGCGCTGCGGGTGGTCTGCGGGTCGAGGCCGGCCCGCGCGGCGAAGGCGACGAGCGCCGCTTCGAGCGGGTCGCCCACGGCACCCCAGTCCTGTCGCTCGTCGTCCGGAGGTGACAGGGCGGCGTCGTTGCAGAGCAGCCCGGCCCGCGCCAGCCGGCGCAGATCCTCCGGTACGGCCACCTCGGCACCATCCCGGTGTACGGCGCCGTGCGGGGCGTACCCGCTGCCGGTGACCTGGTAACGCGCCCCGTCGGTGGTGACGACCTGCTGCACCGCCATCCGGCCCTCGGTGAGGGTTCCGGTCTTGTCGGAGGCGATCACGGTCACCGAGCCGAGGGTCTCCACCGCGTGCAGGCGGCGCGGGATGGCCTTCGCGGCGGCCATCCGGCGTGCGCCCAGCGCCAACGCCAGGGTCACCACCGCCGGCAGCGACTCGGGCACCGCCGCGACGACAAGGCTCACCGCCGTGACGGCCATTTCCACGACCGGTCGGCCGCCGATCACCCCGATCGCGAAGACCAGCCCAGACAGCGCGACAGCGATCAGACCGAGTGTGCGGCCCAGGGACGAGAGCCGGCGCTGCAACGGTGTCGCGCTCGGCCGGGTGCCCGCCACAAGTGTGCTGATCCGGCCCAGCGCGCTCGCCGGCCCCGTCCGGATCACCGTGCCGTCGGCGCGTCCGGTGGTGACGACAGTCCCGGCCAACGCTTCCTGACCGGCGGTGCGCCCCACCGGCACGGACTCACCGCTCAACGCGGATTCGTCCAGTTGCAGCCGGTTGGCCTCGACCAGCAGCAGATCCGCGGGCACGATGTCGCCGGCCTCGATCCGGACCAGATCGCCGTGCACCAGGTCGGCGGCCGGGACGGCCTGGTCGCGGCCGTCGCGCACCACCCGGGCGGCGGGGGCGGCGAGTTGGCCCAGCGCCGCGATGGCCCGGTCCGCGCGGATCTCCTGTACCAACCCGATGACCGTGTTCACCAGCACGACCAGGAGGATCACTGCGGTGTCCGGGTAGTCGCCGAGCGCGGTGGTGACCACTGCCGCGGCGAGCAGCAACGCGACCAGTGGGTCGGTGAGCTGGCGCAGGACCCGAAGGACCACATGCCGGCGCGGTGGCGGCGCCACCGCGTTGGGTCCGTTCGCCCGCAGCCGGGCGGCGGCCTCCGCCGAATCGAGCCCTCCCGGGGTGGGCACGCCGACCGTTGCCTCCAGCGTTCGGACCGGTACGCCGGTCTTGGCCACCGTGAGCTCCCTACCTCGCGCGGCGTGTCGAAGGCACGCCATCCCCACCCACCTTCGCGCGGTGGGCTCCGGGGAGGCAGGGGCGTTGCGCCCGCTGGACCCGGGACCAACGGCCCGTGTCGAGCCGCGCTGCGAAACGCCGCTTGCACGAAAATACGTATGTTCGTATTATCGACGCGTGACGCGCATCGAAGAGCGACTCACCGCGCTTGAGGCGCAGGTCGCCGCCCTGACCGAGCTCCTGACGTCGACACCCGCCCCGCCGGACACACCATCCGCACCCGAGGGCACCTTCTGGGCTCTCGACGGCCTCAAGCAGCGCCTGCCGTCCGACGGCACGGGCGCCGTCCTCTACACCGGCACCGTCCGCGTCGCCGACCAGCACTACGACTGGCAGTACGGGCGCACCGTCGATGATCTGCTCGACGGCGACTGGACGGAGCTGGCCGCCACCCTGTCCGCGCTGGCCCACGGGGTGCGGCTCCGGCTGTTGCGGGAGGTTCTCGGCGGCCGGCAGGGCACCGGCGAACTGGCCGAGATCGAGGAGTTGGGCACCACCGGCCAGCTCCACCACCACCTACGCCAGCTCACCGCCGCCGGTTGGCTGCGCAGCGTCGGCCGAGGCCGGTACGCCGTTCCCGCCGAACGCGTGGTGCCGCTTCTGGCCATCCTCGCCGCCGCCGGCCGATGAGCCGGCCCACGCCCGTCGCAGCCCTCGATCGTCGAGCCACCGCCAGGTGGCCACCCCCTCCGACCGAAGGAACAGCATGCGGAGAACAGTCGTCACCGCACTCGTCGTGGCGCTCGCCGCCGGCCTCGTCGGGGCCGCGCTGATGCCCCGCGTCCCGCGTCTCGGCGCACAGGTGACCGGCGACCCCGACCTCGCTCGCACCGCCCGGGCGGCCGTGCCCGACCCGAAGGGGCACCGCGGGCTCGCCGTCGCCCTGGTCGAGAACGGGCGGATCCGCACCGCCGGCCTGGGCGACCGGGACCCCGACGGCCGGCCCGTCGAGACCCGCACCGCGTTCGAGATCGGGTCGGTCACCAAGGTCCTAACCGGAATGCTCCTCGCCGACCAGGCCGCCGCCGGTGTCGTGCGCCCCGACGATCGGCTCGGCGACACGTGGCCCACGGTCACCGGCCCCGCCCGCGACGTCACGCTGGCCGAGCTGTCCAGCCACCGGGCCGGCCTGCCTCGGCTGGCCGCCGGCTCCGCGCTGGGCTGGGCGCGCGTCCTCTGGTCCAACGTCTCCGGCGGCAACCCCTACGCCGGGCAGGACGTCCACGGCGTCCGGAACATCGCCGACAGGGCCACCCCCGGCGACGGGCGCGGCGAGGTGCACTACTCCAACGTCGGCCCGTCGGTTCTCGGCCAGGCGCTCGCCGCGAAGGCCGGCGCGACGTACCCCGATCTGCTGGAGGCACGGCTGCTGCGACCCCTCGGAATGACCGCGACCGTGGTCGCCACCGGGGCCGACGACCTGCCGGCCGACCGCGCCCACGGAAGTCGGGCCGGTGGGCGGCCGTCCGACCCCTGGTGGGGAGCCGGGTACGCCGCAGCCGGCGTCGGCCCCTGGTCCACAGCCGAGGACCTGGCCCGCCTGGTCGCGGCCACCCTCGCCGGCACCGCACCGGGCGCCGACGCTGCCACCGCCCGCTTCCGCAGCGACGACGACACCCGCATCGGGTACGGGTGGTTCACTACCCGCCACGGCGACCGCGAGATCGTCTGGCACAACGGCGGGACCGGCGGGTTCCGCTCCTACGTCGGCTTCGAGCGCGCCACCGGCCGGGCGGTGGTGGTGCTCGCCAACACCGACAAGGGCGTCGAGGCGGTCGGTCTGCGACTGCTCGGAGTGGCGCAGGAAGACGCCGAGGCGGCGACACCGGCGCTGCCACTGTGGATCGGCGCCGGTCTCGCGGTGGCCTTCACCTTCGTCGGCGGCCTCTCCCTGTTCGGCACCGCCCGCCGACGTGAACTGGACCGCGTGACCCTGCTGGCTTCCACGGTGTGGGCGTTCGCCTACCTCGGCCTCGGGCACCGACTGGGGGACTGGTCCCTGGTGCCCGCCTGGCTGTGGCCGCTCGGGGCGGGTCTGTCGGCGGCGGCGGTGGCCCTGGCGGCGACCCGGTGGCGTGCCCTGCCGGCGGTCGACGCGCGGGTGCCCTGGCGTCGCCTGCTGTCGGTGGCGAGTTCCCTGTGCGCCGCCGCGTTGGCTGTGGCGGCCGTGATCGCCTGAGCGCACCGCATGCGGCCGGCCGTGCGGGTCACCACCGTGAGCGACCGGCCGTCGGAGCAGCTACGGCCGGCTCAGACTGTCACCCCTGCTACGTACCCTCGTCCGATGACCTTCGACGTGCGGCTGCGCCCGGTCCGCGAGGACGACCTCGTGGAGTTCTTCCTGCACCAGCAGGACCCGGAGGCCAACCGGATGGCCGCGTTCGGCCCCGAGGACCCGTCCGACCACCGGGAGTTCGCCAGGCACTGGGCGCGGGTGCTCACCGACCCGGCGAACGTGGTCCGCACCATCGAGGTCGACGGCGAGGTCGTCGGCCACGTCACCGCCTTTCCGGTGGGCGACCGCACCGAGGTCAGCTACTGGATCGACAGGGCCCGGTGGGGCCGGGGTCACGCCACGGCGGCCCTCACCGCCCTGCTGCGCGAGTTGCCTCGACCGGTGTACGCCCGCGCCGCCAAGGACAACGCCGCCTCGCTCGCGGTGCTGCGCAAGTGCGGCTTCGTCGTGGTCGGCGAGGACTCGGGGTACGCCAACGGCCGCGGCGCCGAGGTGCAGGAGTGGCTGCTCGAACTGCCCACCGAGGGGCCTGGCCTGGGCGGGCACTAGTCTCGCGGGGTGAACTGGTTGGATCTGGTCGGCTGGGCCGGCTCCGCGGTGCTGGTCTGGTCACTACTTCAGTCGCGCGTCCTGCGGCTGCGCGCCCTCAACCTCGTCGGCTGCGTGGTGCTGATCGGCTACAACGCCGCCATCGAGGTCTGGCCCATGGTGGGTCTCAACATCGTGCTCGCGGTGATCAACATCTGGTACCTGCGGGCGATGCTCGCCACCCGCCACGACGAGCAGACCTACCAGGTGGTGGAGGTCGGCGTCGGCGACCAGTTCCTGGCCCACACGCTGCGGGTGCACGGGCCGGACATCGCCCGGTTCAACCCCGACTTCCACTGGGACCCGACCGCCGCGAACCGCTCGGCGTTCCTCGTGGTCACCGCCGACGAGGTCGTCGGCGTGGTGCTGTCGCACGCCGGGGCGCACGGGGTCGCCCAGATCGACCTGGACTACGTCACCCCGAAGTTCCGCGACTTCACCCCCGGCGAGTTCGTCTACCGGCGCAGTCGCCTCTTCACCGAACGGGGTTTCCACCGGGTCATCAGCCCGCCCGGCATGGTCGCCCCCTACTACCACCGGCTCGGCTTCCGCCCGGAGGGCGACTCGTACGTCCTGGACCTTCCCGCCGCGCCGGTCACCGGATCCGCGTAGCGTCGCGCCGGCAGGATTCGTCAGGCGTCCGACGGGGCACAGACACGCGTACGCCGGGCGGGGATCACCGACCGGCGGGCGCCGCGCGGACCGCCGGTGCCACCACCGGAGAGGGAGCGAACGCGGCGTGCAGAGCTACGGGAGCCAACTGGCCCTGGTCGGAATTCTGATCGTCATCAACGCACTCTTCGCAGGCAGTGAGATGGCGTTGGTGTCGCTGCGGGACAGCCAGATCCAGCGGTTGGAGCGCACCAGCAGGGCCGGGCGGGTGCTGGCCCGGCTGGCGAAGGACCCGAACCGCTTCCTGGCCACCATCCAGATCGGCATCACCCTGGCTGGCTTCCTGGCCTCGGCAGCGGCGGCGGTTTCGCTGGCCAAGCCCCTCGTGCCCCTGCTCGGGATGTTCGGCAGCGCCGCCGAGACGGCAGCGATCGTGGCGGTCACCCTCGTGCTGACCTTCGTCACCCTGGTCTTCGGCGAGCTGGCTCCCAAGCGGATCGCCATGCAGTCGGCCGAGCGCTGGGCGCTGCTCGTGGCCCGCCCGCTCGACCTGCTCGCCACCTTCACCCGCCCGGCCGTCTGGGCGCTCGGCGCGACAAGCGACCTGGTGGTCCGACTGGTCGGGCTCAACCCGAAACACGAGCCGGACGAGATCGGCCCGGACGAACTGCGGGACATCGTCGCCGGCAACCACGGCTTCACCAAGGAACAGCGCACCATCATCGCCGGCGCCGTGGAGATCGCCGACCGGCGGCTGCGGGCTGTGCTCGTACCCCGGTTGCAGGTCTTCACGCTCGACAGCGGGACCACGGCGGAGGCCGCGCGGCTGGTCCTGGCCGCCACCGGGCACTCCCGGGCGCCGGTGGTGCGCCACGGCGGCCTGGACGACACCGCCGGCGTGATCCACCTGCGTGACCTTGTGGGTGTGCCCGACGACCGCCCGATCGACGAGATCGCCCGGCCTCCGATGCTCCTGCCGGACTCGCTGCCCGTGGTGGACGCGCTGCGCCAGTTCAAGGCCGAGCGCCAGCACATAGCGCTTGTCGTGGACGAGCGCGGCGCCGTCGACGGGATCGTGACGCTTGAGGACATCCTGGAGGAGATCGTCGGGGAGATCTACGACGAGACCGACCGGGACGGCTTCTCGGTACGCCGCGACCCGGACGGCGCGCTGCTGCTGCCCGGCACCTTCCCGGTCCACGACCTGCCGGACATCGGCGTCGAACTGCCGTCCCGGCCGGTCGGTGACTACACGACCGTCGCCGGCCTGGTGCTGACCCACCTCGGGCACATCCCCACCGTCGCCGGGGAGGACGTCACCCTGGACGGGTGGGTGCTCACGGTGGCCGGCATCGACCACAGGGCCATCACCGAGGTACGCGTGAGCCGGGTCCCCGACGAGGTCGACACCGACGCTGACAGCGACGCCGAGCCGGTGCTGGACGAGGCCCGCAGCTGACCGCTCAGTCGTTGGAGAGGTTCTGCAGCCGGACCTGACCACGGGCGACCAGCCGCTCGTCGGCGTCGGTGATCTCCACCTGCCAGAGCTGCTGGCTGCGGCCCCGGTGCACAGGAGTGCCGACCGCCCGCAGCTCGCCGTCGCGGACCGCCCGCAGGAAGTCGGTCTGGTTCGACACCCCCACCACCCTGCCCCGGTCCGCCAGCCACAGCCCGCCGCCGACACTGGCCGCGGTCTCCACCACCGAGCAGTACACGCCGCCGTGCTGGATCCCGAACGGCTGGTACAGCTCCGGCCGGACCTGCCAGCTGATCACCACCCGATCGGCTGTCGCCTCCTCGAACTTCAGGCCGAGCAGGGCCACAAGCCCACCGGTCAGGTCCACCATCTCCACGGAAACCCCCTCGATCAACAATGCGCAAGCGTAACGGGGGTCGGGTTGCCCGAAACCCGGTACGGGTCCGCGCCGACGATGGGGGAGAATCGGTGACCGTGACCGACAGCAGCCTCCCGCCCTCCGGGCGGGCCTCCCTGACCGATGACCTGCTCTGGCGGGGCCTGATCCAGGACTCGACCGGCCTCGACGAGCTACGCGAGCTGCTCGACGGTGGGAGTGCCGCCACCTATTACGTGGGATTCGACCCCACCGCGCCGAGCCTGCACATCGGCCACCTCATGCAGGTCACCATGGCCCGTCGGCTGCAACTCGCCGGCCACCGGCCGTTGCTGCTCGTCGGCGGGGCGACCGGGCAGATCGGTGACCCGAAGGAGACCGCCGAGCGGACGCTCAACCCGCCCGAGGTGATCGCCGGCTGGGTCGAGCGCATCCGCGACCAGCTCGCGCCGTTCGTGTCGTACACCGGTGAGAACGCGGCGCAGCTGGTCAACAACCTCGACTGGACCGGCGAGATGTCGGTGGTCGAGTTCCTGCGCGACGTGGGCAAGCATTTCCCCGTCAACAAGATGCTGGCGCGGGAGGTGGTGCGGGCCCGCCTGGAGACCGGCATCAGCTTCACCGAGTTCAGCTACCAGCTGTTGCAGGCCAACGACTTCTTCGAGCTGCACCGCCGGCACGGTTGCCAGCTCCAGTTCGGCGGCTCCGACCAGTGGGGCAACATCACCGCCGGCGTCGACTACGTACGCCGGCGTGGCGCGGGGCCGGTGCAGGCGTTCACCACCCCGCTTGTCACAAAGTCCGACGGCACCAAGTTCGGCAAGACCGAGGGCGGCGCGGTCTGGCTCGACCCCGCGATGACCAGTCCGTACGCGTTCTACCAGTTCTGGCTCAACGTCGAGGACCAGGAGGTGGACCGCTACCTGCGGTACTTCAGCTTCCGGTCGCGTGCCGAGCTGGAGGAGTTGGCACAGGCGACGGCGGAACGACCTGCCGCCCGGCTGGCGCAGCGCGCGCTCGCCGAGGAGCTGACCACGCTTGTGCACGGCGCCGAGGAGACCCGACAGGCGATCGCCGCCAGCCAGGCGCTGTTCGGTCGCGGGTCGCTCGAAGACCTGGCCCCGGAGACGCTGCGCGCGGCACTGGCCGAGGCCGGGCTGGTGCAACTCTCCGGCGACCTACCGGACGTGGCGGGTCTGCTGCGGGAGTCCGGCCTCGTCAGCGGTCTCAAGGAGGCCCGCCGGGTGATCGCCGAGGGCGGCGCCTACGTCAACAACAACCGGGTGACCGAAGTGGACGCCGCCGTGTCGCCGACCGACCTGCTGCACGGGCGATACCTGGTGCTGCGCCGCGGTAAGCGCTCCTTCGCGGGCGTTGAGCTGGGCGGATAGTCGGCTGTCGACGGTGTGACGGGGGACGCGTCCGGCGGATTTGACGATCATCCCGCCGGACGCGTAACTTTCTCTCTGCCAGCGCGGAACGGACGAAACAGGCGAAAGCCTGCAAGGCCGGAGCGCGGGAAGACCATCGGGTCGGAGAGGCTCTGCCTCTTGGATCTGGTGCCGGGTGGTGCCCAACGGTTCGCCGCGAGGCGGATTTGGTGCGGCGAGACCGACCGGGTAAGGTAGGCAGTCGGCAGGGAAACGGGCGAGTGAGCGGGAAACCGCTACGGCCGGCCTGTCGAAACCCATGACGAGGGCGGCGCAAGCCGGTTGAGACATGGCGCCCGCAACACGGGATGAAGCACGACGAACCGCGAAACACCGGTTTGACACGGCAGAAACCTGCGGGTAACGTAGTAAAAGTGCCTGGCGCTGGAAAGTGCTGGAGCGCAGAGCGGTAAAAGCCCCGCGAGGAAGCCTTCGGGTTTCTGGTCGGTGTGTGGTTGTTCTTTGAGAACTCAACAGGGTGCTTTGTAAAGCCAGTGCCAATTATGATTT
>NZ_LGEB01000057.1:0-106633 GCF_001279555.1 Micromonospora sp. NRRL B-16802
ACCCCGCACCTCCGGCCGCGCATCACACACCAACCCCGTGTAAAAACGCCGCTCCCCCGACAACTGACTCATCACCTTCAAATGAGCCGCGTGCAGAACCGCCTTGGGTGACACCTCGTACGTCGAGGCCAGCCCGCGGATCCGTGGGTCGAGGTCCTGGTAGCTGAGCCGGTGCCGCAGCACGGCCCCGGGCGCCGCGGACTCGTCGCCCCAGCCCGCCGGTGGGGTGAACCGGACGTGGTCGGAGGTGACAGCCCGCCAGTACGCCTCGTCGGCCTCCGAGGCCAGCGCCGCCTGCTCGCCGGCGACGAAATCGGCGTACCGGACCGCGAACGGCTCCGGCGCCTCCGGTGCCATGCCGACACAGCGCCGCTCGTAGCAGCTGAGCAGCTCGGCCAGCAGGGTGTTCAGGTCCCAGCCGCCGGTCACCAGGTGGCTGATCGCCACGGTGAGCCACCATCCGCCGTCGGTGCCGACATGGGCGCTGACCCGCAGCAGCGGGGCGGGGTGCTCCGGGTCGAACGGCCGTGCCCGCTCGGCGTCGACGTAGCCGCGCAGGTGCGCCTCGGCCCGCTCCTCGTCGAGGCGCAGGATCCGTACGTCGACGGGGGCATGGGCGTGCACGAGTTGCAGCGGCACCGAGTAGGTGTGCTGGTCGAACGACGTACGCAGGGTCTCGTGCCGGGCGACGATATCGTGCACGGCCGCAGTGAGCGCCTCGCCCGAGAAGGACTGGCGACTGTGCACCCGGAAGCACCGGACGATGTGGTACAGCGACCGCGCCGGGTCCTTCTGGATCTCCACGAGCATGCCGAGTTGGACCTGGGCGATGGGGTAGGCGTCGGTGAGGCCGGCGGGCAGGGCAGCCCGGTCGGCGTCGTCGAGCAGCGCGAACGGTGCGACCGGCTGGAACTCCGGTGCGACCTCGGCGCTGTCCTTGGCCGCGAGGTGCGCGGCGAGCGCCGTCACGGTGCGGTGCACGAAGACGTCCCGGACGCCGACGGGGAAGCCCGCTCCCCGGAGCGCGCCAACCAGGGCGACTGCTCGCAGTGAGTCGCCGCCGAGGTCGAAGAAGCTGTCCACCACGCTGACGATGTCGAGGTTCAACACGCGTGCCCAGATCTCCGCGAGCTGCCGTTCCAGGTCGGTACGGGGAGCCACGTGCGCCCGGCCGGTCTCCCCGACGGACGCGGCCAGGGCGGCCCTGTCGACCTTGCCGTTGGCGTTCAGCGGAATGGACTCCACCACCACGAGGTCCGCCGGGATCATGTACTCCGGCAGTCGACTGGCACATTCCTGCCGCACCCGGGCGGCCAGGCCGGCGTCCGGTCCTTCCGGCACGTAGAAGGCGAGCAACCGCGCCTCTTCCGGATGGACCAGGGCGACGGTGTCGCGGACGCCGGCGACGGCGCCGATCACGGACTCGATCTCGCCCAGCTCGATCCGGTAACCGCGAACCTTCACCTGATGATCAACCCGGCCCACGAACTCGACAGCGCCATCGGCCAACCGACGAACCAGATCCCCCGTCCGATACAACCGCGACCCCGCCGACCCGAACGGATCAGGCACAAACCGATCCGCCGTCAAACCAGACTGACCCACATAACCCCGAGCAACACCCACACCACCAACGAACAACTCACCAACCACACCCACCGGCACCAGATTCATCCACGAATCAAGCACGAACATCCGCACACCCGGCAACGCCCGACCAATAGGCACCACCGGCAGGGTCTGCTCCACCCGCACCGGGAAAACACACGTCCCCACCGACGCCTCAGTCGGCCCATACTCATTGATCAAATTCCCCGGACCCAGAAGACCCAACCACCGATTAGCCAACGCCGCAGGCAAACCCTCACCCGCAACCACCACCACCGGCGCCAACCCAGCCAGCTGCTCATCCGAGAGCTGCCGACCCAAAATTTCCAAATGACCCGGCGTCAACTTCAAAAAACTAAACGGAGCAGCAGCCGACAACACCGACCCCAACTCCGCCAAATCCACATCCTGATCCACCATCAACACCCGCTGGCCCACCACCAACGGCGCCCACAAATTCGGCACCTGCAAATCAAAAGCAACCGACGAGAAAACAGCACACCCGCCCGAACCACGACCCGCCAAATCCACCGACGCCCAACGAACATGATTCGCCAAACCCCGATGCGTAACCTGCACACCCTTCGGCCGACCCGTCGAACCCGACGTGAAAATCACATACGCCAAATCATCCAAATCCACCACACCCGGCAGGACCACCGGCTGCTGCGACTCCACAGCCCGCTCGGCCACCAGCACCTCGACCCCGGACGGGAACCGATCCGCGTAGCGGGCCGACGTCACCACACGGGACACACCGGCATCCGCCAGGATCGAGCTGATCCGACCGGCCGGATACGACGGGTCTACAGGCACGAACGCCGCGCCCGTCTTCCACACCCCGAGCATCGCGGCCACCAGATCGACACCCCGATCCAGCAACACCGCCACGACCGAGCCACGGGATACGCCGGACGAGGCCAGCCACGACCCCAGCACCACAGCCCGCGCATCCAACTCCGCGAAGGGCACCCCATTGACGGCCTCGCACGACGGCACTGCCGTCACCCGCTGCTCGAACCACCCCAGCACCGATTCCGACAACGGCTCCACCGCGCCGTCGCCGTCGGCCAACAGCACCGACACCTCACCCGCCGGCAGGCACACCATCCGCGCGTCCCCGTGCGGGTCGGCCACCATGGCCTCCAGCACCGCCCGGTACATAGAGCCCAGGCGCAGGACGTTGGAGTAGCTGACGACGTGAGGGTCGCTGAGGATGCTGAGCGTGCCGTCCAGTGTGGAGACGTGCAGGTCGAACTCGCTGGACGCCTCGTAGACGGCGTCGTCGAAGCCGACCCGGTCGGTGTCGACCTGGGCGAAGTCGAGGTAGTTGAAGAGGATCTCGATGGGCCGGGCGCCGTCGGTGAACCGCTGCACCGACGGCAGCGGGTAGTGCCGGTGCGGCCACAGCTCCAACTCGGCGTCGAAGGTCTGTCGGATCAGCTCCGTCCAGGTGGCCGCCGGACCGCGGTGCACGATAGGCAACGTGTTCAGGTGCATGCCGTACACCTGGTCCGCGCCGGTCACCTCGGGCCGCCCGTGGCAGACCAGGCCGCTTGTGAAGACGGGCTCGACGGTGATCTGGCTCATCACCTTCAGGTGCGCGGCCAGCAGCACGCTCTTCAGTGCGGTGCCGGTGCTGCTTGCCAGCTCCCGGAGCCCGTCGAGCAGGTCGTGCAGCGGCACCCGGGTGCCGCACTGGAACTGGGGGTCGGAGTCGGGGGCACCCCAGCCGGCGGGCAGGGCGAACCGCGGGTGCTCGACGACGCCCCGCCAGTACGCCTCGTCCTCGGCGGACGTCAGCGCGGCCAGCTCCGCGGCCACGAAGTCGGCGTAGCGCACGGGCAGCGCGTCGACGGGCACCGGAGCGCCGGTGTCCCGTAGCCGCCGGTAGTTGTCCAGGATCTCCATCAGCAGGGAGTGGTGGCTCCAGCCTTCGAGGATGCCGTGCGACATGGTCAGCACGAACCACCAGGCGGTGCCCTCGCCGATCGCACCGGCGACGCGTATCTGCGGGACCTGGTCCGGCGCGAACGGGTTGGCCCGCTCGGCGGCCATGTAGGCGCTCATCCGGGCCTCGGTGTCCGGGCCGCGCAGGTCGAGTTCGGTCACCTCGATCGGCACCTCGGCGTGCACGAGTTGCAGCGGCACCGAGTAGCCGTTCAGGTCGAACGACGTACGCAGGATCTCGTGCCGGTCGACGACGGTCTGCACGGCACGGCGCAGCGCGTCGGGGACCAGCGGCTGCTCGTCGTGGATCGGGAAGGCCGAGACGTTGTGGTAGGTGTGCCGCTCGGTGTCGGTCATCGTCTTGACGAGCATCCCGAGCTGCACCTGGGCGATGGGGTAGGCGTCGCTGAGGCCGGCGGGCAGGGCGGCCCGGTCGGCGTCGTCGAGAAGCGCGAACGGTGCCACCGGCTGGAACGCGGGCGCGACCTCGGCGGCGTCCCCCGCCGACAGGTGCGCGGCGAGCGCGGCGACGGAGCGGTGCACGAAGACATCACGCACCGAGGCGGAGAAGCCCGCCGTACGCAGGGCGCCGACGAGAGCGATGGCGCTGATCGAGTGCCCGCCCAGGTCGAAGAAGCTGTCCACGACGCTTACCGTGTCGAGGTTCAACACGCGTGCCCAGATCTCCGCGAGCTGCCGTTCCAGGTCGGTACGCGGGTCCACGTGCACCCGGCCGCCACCGGTCACCGACGCCGCGAGAGCGGCCCTGTCGACCTTGCCGTTGGCGTTGAGCGGAATGGACTCCACCGCCACCAGGTCCGCCGGGGTCATGTACTCCGGCAGCCGGCTCGCGCATTCCTGCCGCACCCGGGCAGCCAGCTCGACGTCCGGGCCGTCGGGCACGTAGAACGCCAGCAGTCGCGACTCGTCGCCCTGCACCAGCGCCACCACATCACGCACGCCGGGCACCGCGCCGATGACCGACTCGATCTCACCCAACTCGATGCGGTAACCACGGACCTTCACCTGATGATCAACCCGGCCGACGAACTCCACCGCGCCATCGGCCAAGCGACGAACCAAATCCCCGGTCCGATACAACCGCGACCCCGCCGACCCGAACGGATCAGGCACGAAACGATCGGCCGTCAATCCCGACTGACCCACATAACCCCGCGCAACACCCACACCACCGACGAACAACTCGCCGACCACACCCACCGGCGCCAAATTCATGAACGAATCAAGCACGAACATCCGCATGCCCGGCAACGCCCGACCGATAGGCACCACCGGCAACGTCTGCTCCACCCGCACCGGGAAAACACACGTCCCCACCGACGCCTCAGTCGGCCCATACTCATTAATCAAATTCCCCGGACCCAAAATACCCAACCACCGATTAGCCAACGCCGCAGGCAAACCCTCACCCGCAACCACCACCACCGGCGCCAACCCCGCCAACAACTCATCCGAGAGCTGCCGACCCAAAATCTCCAAATGACCCGGCGTCAACTTCAAAAAACTAAACGGGCCAGCCGCCGCAAGCGTCTCCCCCAACTCCGCCAGGTCCAGGCCCTGATCAACCATGAACACCCGCTGACCCATCACCAACGGCGCCCACAGATTCGGCACCTGCAAATCAAAAGCAACCGACGAGAAAACGGCACACCCGCCAACACCACGACCCGCCAACTCCACCGAAGCCCAACGAACATGATTCGCCAAACCTCGATGCGTAACCTGCACGCCCTTCGGCCGACCCGTCGACCCCGACGTGAAAATCACATACGCCAAATCATCCAAATCCACCACACCGGGCAACACCACCGACTCCACCTGCGGTACAGACTCGACGGTCAGCACCTCAACGCCGTCGGGGCAGCGGTCCACGTGCCCCGAGGACGTCACAAGTACCGACGCGCCCGCATCGGCCAACATGGCCTCGACCCGGCCCACCGGATACGACGGGTCCACCGGCACGAACGCCGCCCCCGCCTTCCAGACACCCAGCAGCGCGGCCACCAGATCGACACTCCGATCCAGCAACACCCCCACCACCGAACCTCGACGGACACCCCGCGAGGCCAACAACGACCCCAACACCACCGCCCGCGCATCCAACTCGGCGAACGACACACCGTTCACCGCCTCGCCCGACGGCACCCGGGAAACCTGCTCCTCGAACCACTGCAGGACCGACCCCGACAGCGGCTCCACCACGCCGTCGCCGTCGACCAACACCACCGACACCTCACCCGCCGGCAGACACATCACCCGCGCGTCCCCGCCCGAGTCGGCCACCATCGCCTCCAGCACCACCCGGTACATCGCGCCGAGGCGGCGCAGGGCGTCGTGGCCGACGTTGCGTTGGCTGGCCTGGAGGGTGAGGAAGCCGAGCCGGCTGAACACGCCGAGCGGGAACTCGGTGGGACTGTCGTCGATGGACTCGGCGTAGTCGATGTCGTCGGTGTCGATCTGGTGGAAGTCGTGGAAGCTGAACCGCACGTCGAGCATGCGGGCGTCCTCGCCGACCTCGCGTTGCAGGGTGGACAGCGGGTAGCGCCGGTGCGGCCACAACGCCAGTTCGGCGGCGAAGGTCCGCTGGATCAGCTCCGACCAGGTGGCGGCCGGGCCGTCGTAGCCGACCGGCACGGTGTTGAGGTGCATGCCGTACACCCGGTCGGCACCGGCCGCCTCGGGGCGGATGTTGCAGACCAGCCCTGTGTAGAACCGATCGGCGCCGGTCAGCTGGCTCATCACCTTGAGGTGCGCGGCAAGCATCACCGACTTGAACGGCACACCGAGGCGCCGGGCCAGGTCCCGCAGCGAGGCTTCGAGGTCCTGCACCGGCACCCAGTGCTCGTGCTTGGCGCCCTCCGGCGCGTCGGGGTCACCCCAGCCGGTGGGCAGGTCGTGACGGACCCGTCCGGCCAGCACGCCACGCCAGAACTCCCGGTCCTCGTCGCCGGTGACCGACAGTCGTTCGGCAGCGACGGCGTCGGCGAACCGCACCGACGGGATCGGCTGCGGTGACGGCGGCTCTCCGGCACGGATCTGGTGGTAGGCGCGGACCAACTCCATGATCAGCGAGTGGTAGCTCCATCCGTCCAGGATCGGGTGGCACTCGGTGATGGTGAGCCACCAACTGCCGTCCGAGCAGGTACGGGCGTGCAGCCGCAGCAGCGACGGGCGATCGAGGTCGAACAGGTGGGCCCGCTCGACAGCGATGTGCTCGCGCAGCTCCCGGTCCAGCTCGGCCCGCTCGGTGGTGAACGTGTGGTCGTGCGTGACGGTCAGCTCGGCGGTGGCGTGCACCAACTGCATCGGCACCGAATAGCTGGTCAGGTCGAAGGAGGTACGCAGCACCTCGTGGCGACGAACCAGCAGCGCCGCGGCGGCGCGCAGCGCCTCAAGGGAGAACTCCCCTTCGCCGCGGACCCGGTAGCTGGTCACGTTGTGGTAGGGGTTCTGCTCGGTGTCGGACAGCAGCTCGACAAGCATGCCGAGCTGTCCCTGGGTGCACGGGTAGGCGTCCACCACACCGGCGGGCAGCACGGCCCGGTCCGCCTCGCCGACCAGCTCGAACGGGGCGACGGTCGGCTCCGGCTCGGTGGCGGGCCGCGCGGTGAGCAGTTCGGCCAGTTCGGCGACGGTACGCCGCTCGAAGATGTCCCGGACCTCCACGTCGAAGTGCGCCGCCCGCAGCGCGCCGGCCAGCGCCACGGCGCGGATGGAGTCACCACCGAGGTCGAAGAAGCCGTCCTGTACGCCCACCCGGTCCAGCCCGAGCGTGGCGGTCCAGACGTCGGCGAGCTGCTGTTCCACTGTGGTACGCGGAGCCACGTACGGCCTGTCGACGGCGACCACCGAACGGCCCGGGGCGGGCAGCGCGGCCTGGTCGAGCTTGCCGTTGACGGTGAGCGGGATCCGGGGCAGCGGCATGAACGCCGCCGGGACCATGTAGTCCGGCAGCGTCCGACCCAGCGCCGCGCGCAGCTGCGAGGGGCGCAGCAGCGTCGAGGTGTCATCGGCCACCAGGTACGCGGTGAGCCGCTGGTCGCCCGGGGTGTCCTCGCGCAGCACCACCACCGCGTCCCGGACGCCGGGCAGGACGGTCAGGGCCGCCTCGATCTCGCCCAACTCCACCCGGTAACCACGGATCTTGACCTGGTGGTCGATGCGTCCGACGAACTCCAGCCCTCCGTCGGCGTGCCGTCGGGCGAGGTCGCCGCTGCGGTAGAGCCGCGAACCGGCAGGCCCCCACGGGTTCGGCACGAACCGCTGCGCGGTCAGGTCGGCACGACCCAGGTAGCCGCGGGCGACACCCGGGCCGCCCACGTGGATCTCGCCGGGCACGCCGATCGGCACCGGCCGACCGTCGGCGTCGAGCAGGTGGACCGTGAGGTCCGACAGGGGTACGCCGATCCGGCTGGCAGCACCGCCCACCTCGGCGGCGACGATCCGGTGGTACGTGGTGTGCACGGTGGTCTCGGTGATCCCGTACATGTTGATCAGTTGTGGCGTGTCCACGCCACGGCTGGCCACCCACGGCGCCAGCTCGGCGAAGTCCAGTTTCTCGCCGCCGAAGGTCACCACCCGCAGGGCGAGCTGGTCCACCCGGGGGTCGCCCTTGGCCGCCAGTCCGACCAGGGCGCGGAACGCCGTGGGCGTCTGGCAGAGCACAGTGACCCGCTGTGCGATCAGCTCGTCGAGCAGCTCCTGCGGGGACCGGGCCAGCGCCCGCGGCACCACAAGCAGGCGACCGCTGTGCAGCAGGCAGCCCCAGATCTCCCAGACCGAGAAGTCGAAGGCGTACGAGTGCAGCAGCGTCCACACGTCGTCGGTGCCGAACCGGTAGTCGCCGGCGGTGACTGTCAGCAGCCGCAGCACCTGCCGGTGGGCCACCGCCACGCCCTTGGGCCGGCCGGTGGAGCCCGAGGTGTAGATGACGTAGCAGAGGTTGTCCACGTCCATCGGCACTGCCGGGTCGGTGGCCGGCTGGGCTGCCAGTTCCGTGGCGAAATCCGGGGCGTCCAACAGCACGACGGTTCCGTCGAAGTCGGCGAAGCGGTCACTGTGGGCGGTGGTGGTCAGCACGATCGCCGCGCCGGCATCGCTGATCATGAAGTCGAGGCGTTCGTCCGGCGAGGCCGGGTCGAGGGGCAGGTACGCCGCACCGGACTTGAGCACGCCGAGCAGGGCCGGAACCAGTTCGGGGCCGTGGTCGAGGTGGACCCCGACCAGCCGCTCCGGGCCGGCGCCGTGGCCGCGCAGCCAGTGGGCGAGCCGGTTGGCGTCGGCGTTCAGCTCGGCGTACCCACTGGTGGTGTCGCCTACCGTCAGCGCCGCCGCGTCGGGGTGGGCGGCAGCGACCGCCTCGAAGACGCCGTGCACGGTGCCGGTGACCGGGTCGGCGGTGACCGGCCCCTGAGTCACCACTGCCAGCTCGGCGGGGCCGAGGATGGCCAGGTCGGAGAGTCGGGCCGTCGGGTCGGCCGCCACCTGTCGCAGGAGCCGCACCAGGTGGTCGGCGGCACGCTCGACGGTGGCCGTGTCGAACAGGGCGGTGGCGTACTCGATGCGACCGCGCAGTCCGCCGTCGGCGCCCTCCATCATGTGCAGGGTCAGGTCCACCTTGGACGACCGCAGGGGCAGCTCGACAGGTTCCACGTTCAGGTCGCCGGGCCAGTCGATGGCGGGCGGCTCGGACTGGAGGGTGAACGCGACCTGGTAGAGCGGCGTGCGGGAGAGATCACGCTCCGGTTCCAGCTCGTCGGCAAGCAGGGCGAACGGGGCGTCGGTGTGGTCGAACGCGCCAAGCACCGTGTTCCGGGTCTGCTCCAGCAGGGCGGCGAACGACGGGTCGCCACTCCAGCGTGCGCGCAGCACCAGGTTGTCGATGCCGTACCCGACGAGGTTGTGCAGCTCGACGCGGCTGCGCGCGGACGACACAGTGCCCACGGCGAGGTCGGTCCTGCCTGTGTAGCGCGACAGCAGCAGCTGGTAGGCGCTGAGCAGCGTCACGAACACCGTGGTGCCGGCGTCGCGGGCGACGCCACGCAGCGCGGCGGAGAGTTCGGCGGTAAGGGTGAACGGCACCGACGAGCCGCGCCAGTCCCGGTTCTTCGGCCGGGTCCGGTCGGCCGGCAGCTCCACAGGCGTCAGCCCCGCGAGTTGGTCGCGCCAGTAGTCCAGCGAGCGGGCCACCGCCTCAGCGCGCAGTCGGCCGCGCTGCCAGGCGGCGAAGTCGGCGAACTGGACGGCGGGCACCGGCAACCAGGGCTCGACGCCGGCCCGGAAGGCGGCGTACAGCTCGGCCAGCTCACCGGTGAGTACAGCGAGGGACGGCGCGTCGCAGGCGATGTGGTGCAGCGCCAGGGCGAGGACGTGCTCGTCGGTGTCCAGCCGGACCAGCACGGCCCGCACGGGCCAGTCCTCGGCCAGGTCGAACCCGGTGAGCGCGGCGTCGGCGAGCACCGCGTCGAGCGCTGCCTCCCGCTCGGTGCCCGGTCGGTCGGTCAGGTCCACCACCGGCAGGTCGAGGCTCGCCGGAGGGTCGATCACCTGGATCGGAGCGGTGCCGGCGAGGGCGTAGCGGGTGCGGAGGATCTCGTGCCGGGCGACCAGGGCGTCGAGGGCACGGCCCAGCACGCCGGCGTCCAGCTGCCCGCGCAGCCGCAGCGCGCAGGAGACCAGGAACTCGGCGCTCGTGGGGTCCATCCGGTTGAGGAACCACATCTGCTGCTGGCCGTACGACAACGGCAGCTCCCCCGACCGGTCGACGGTCGGGATCCGGTCCCGGCGGCCGGTACGGCGGCCCGCCAGCCGACGCTGGACGAGTTCTTCACGCAGGTTCGGCTCGTTGGCGATGCTCGTCATGCCGGGTACTCCTCGGATCGCGAAAGGTCGTGGGTGAGGTCGGCTGCGTCCAGCGCGTCGACCTCCGCTCGGATCAGGTCTTCGATGGCGATCGCCTGGGCGCGCACCGTGGGGTGCTCGAACGCCAGCCGGATCGGCAGGTCGAGGTCGAACTCCTCCTGCAACCCGGCGATCAGCCGGGCGGCGAGCACCGAATGCCCGCCCAGGAGGAAGAAGTCGGTTGTCGCGCCGATCCGCCCGTCGAGCAGTTCCGCCCAGATCGCGGCCACCCGCTTCTCGACAACTGTCTGCGGTGCGACGAACTCGGTGGGGTCGGCGATGCCGTCGGCGAGTGCCGCGTCGAGCCTGCCGCGCAGGGCGTCCCGGTCCACCTTGCCGTTGGCGTTGAGCGGGATCCGCTCCACGGGCACGAACAGGCTCGGCACCATGAAGTCGGGCAACTGCCGGGCGCAGTACGCGGCCAGGTCGGTGGCCTCGCCGATGTAGAAGGCGACCAGGCGGTCCTGGTGGGCGAGGACCACGCAGTCGCGTACCCGGGGATGCTTGGCGACGACGGCGCTGATCTCGCCGGGTTCGATCCGGTAGCCGCGGACCTTGACCTGGTCGTCGACGCGACCGACGAAGGCCATCGTGCCGTCGGGCCGCCAGTGGCCCCGGTCGCCGCTGCGGTAGAGGCGGGTGCCCGGCGGGCCGTAGGGGTCGGGCACGAAGCGTTCGGCGGTCAGCCCTGGCCGCCCGAGATAGCCGGTGGCCAGGCAGGCGCCACCGATGTACAGCTCCCCGACGGCGCCGACCGGCAGCAGCCGCATCTCGTCGTCCAGGATCCGCACCACTGTGTTCGCCATCGGTCGGCCGATCGACACGATCTCGCTGGTCTGCGGCTCCACCACGGGATACGCCGACATGATCACGGTGGTTTCGGTAGGGCCGTAGGAGTTGATCAGGCCGCCGGGACCGAGCATGTCGAGCCACTGGTTCGCCACCGACCGGCGCAGCACCCCACCTGCCACCCAGAGCTGACCGGCGAGCCGCTGCGCCCGCGAGGCGTCGACCTGAGTGGCCAGCAACTCCAGGTGCGGAGGCGTCATGATGAAGCGGTCGTACGGCCCGGCGGCCAGCAGCAGAGCGCCGAGCTGGGTCAGGTCGAACTCCTGCGGCAGCAGGGTCACCGGCTGCCCGGCCACCAGCGGCCCCCAGAGGTTGGAGATCGACAGGTCGAAGGCGATTGTGGAGAAGAGCGGCGCCCCACCGCCGGCCGGGCGGCCTCCCCGGTCGCCGAGCGCCTCGGTCTCGGTGGCGCAGGCCAGGAAGTTCGTGACCGCCGCGTGGGAGAGCAGCACCCCCTTGGGGCGGCCTGTCGATCCGGAGGTGAACAGCACGTACGCCGTGTGCGCCGGGTCGAGGTCGCGAGCCGGCGCCGTGGGCGGTTCGGCGCTGACCATCAGCCGGTGGGTGTCCACCTGGAGGGTGGGCACTGCGAACCGGTCGGCGAACCGCGAGTCGGTGACGGCGAGGCCGACGCCCGCGGTGTCGAGCAGGTAGTCGATGCGCTCGGCCGGATACGAGGGGTCCAGCGGAAGGCAGGCGGCACCCGCCTTCCAGCAGCCGAGGATCGCGGCCACCAGGTCGGGGCCCCGCGCCAGTAGTACGGCCACTGTCGCGCCCGGTGCCACGCTGGACCGGCGCAGGTGGTTGGCGAAGCGGTTGGCCCTGTCGTCCAACTCGGCGTAGCTGGTGCACGCATCGCCGTGGCGCAGGGCCACTGCCTGCGGTGCCGCCGCGCGACGCGCCTCGAACAGGTCGACAACTGTGGTGGCCGGACGGGGCACAGTCGGCCCGTTCCATCCGTGCAGCAACTGGTGCCGTTCCTCGGCCGAGAACGGGTCGAGTTCGTCCAGGCGGGCGTCCGGCTCGTCGGCGGCGGCGCCCAGCAGCCGGACGAAGTGGTCGGCGAACCGTCGCACCGTGGCTTCGTCGAACAGCGCTGTGGCGTACTCCACGGCTCCGGCGAGTGACCCGTCCGGCTGCGGCCACAGGTGCACTGTCAGGTCGGTCTTGGCCACTGTGGACGCCTGCCGTAGCGCGTCGATCGTGAGCGGGTCGTCGGCCATCCGGCCGGTGATCCCGCCCTCCTGGTAGTTCAGCGCCACCTGGTAGAGCGGGGTACGGGAGAGGTCCCGCTCACCGACCAGGTCGTACACCACACGGTCGAAGGGCAGGTCCTGGTGGGCCAGAGCCGCGACGGTCCGGTTGCGGACCTCCCGGACGGCCCGCGTGAAGCCGGACGCCGGGTCCAGGGTGCAGCGCAGCACCACCGGATTGAGGAAGATCCCGGCGATCTGGTCCAGTTCGGCGGGCCGGTGCCCCGAGGTGGGCGTACCGATCGGCACGTCCCACTGCCCTGTGTAGCGGGCGAGAACCGTGGCGAAGCCGGTGAGCAGTGTCATGAACGGGCTTGCCGCGCAGCGCCGACCCACATCGGTCAGAGCGCCGGCGACGTCCGCCGTGATGGTGAAGCCGAGCATGCTGCCCTGCGCGTCCCGCTGGGCCGGGCGCGGACGGTCAAGCGGCAGCTCCAGCTGGGGCACCTCGGCCAGCGCCTCCCGCCAGTACGCCAACTCCCGCCCGACGACCTCGTCGGTGAGGTGCCGCTGCTGCCAGACCGCGTAGTCGGCGTACTGCACCGGCAGGTCCGGCAGGTCCGCCGGCCGTCCCTGCGCCGCGGCGGCGCACAACTCCCGCAGGTCCCGTTCGAGGACGTCGGCGGTGCCGGCGTCGGACGCGATGTGGTGGACGGCCAGCACCAGCAGGTGATCGCGGCCGGTGGCGACGGCGAGTCCGGCCCGCCACAGCGGTCCGGTGTGCAGGTCGAAGCCCCGGCCGAGCTGTTCGGTGATCAGTTCGGCCAACCCGCCGTGGCTGACGTCGCGGACGTCCAGGTCGACGGTCCCCGGCGCCACGACCTGCTGGCGGGCCACGCCGTCGACCACCAGATAGCGGGTACGCAGCGGCTCGTGCCGTACCTCCAGCGCGTGCAGGGCCGCCCGGACGTGGTCGGGGTGTGTGGTGGCGGGCAGCCGTACGTGCACGGGGACGACCCATTCCTTGCTGCCCGGGTCGAGCTGGTCGAGCATCCAGAGCCGGTGCTGGGCGGCGGACAGTGGCAGGGGCCTGTCGCGCCCCACCGGCAGCACCGGCGGGGTCGCCGGGGTGGCCGCCTCCAGCAGCCGGGCCTGCGCGGAGACTGTCGTGTGGGTGAGCAGGTCGCGCAGCGTCACAGTGCCGCCAGCCGCGCTGAGTTGGCTCTCCAGCGTCAGCGTCACAAGTGAGGAGCCGCCGAGCTGGTAGAAGTCGTCGTCGACGCCGACCTGGTCGACGCCGAGCAGATCCCGCCAGATGGCCGCGACAGTGTGTTCGGCTGCCGTCCGCGGCGCCCGGAGCGCCGGTCGGTCGAGAGTGTCGATCGCCGGCAGGGCGGACCTGTCGATCTTGCCGCTGGCGGTGAGCGGGAACTCCGCCACCGGCTGGAACACGGCAGGCACCAGCGCCTCGGGCAGCCGGCCGACGCAGAACGCCCGCAGGGTCGCCGGGTCGAGTGACCGCCGACCGGCGACGTACGCGGCGAGCTGCCGGCGACCGGCCGGGTCGGTGTGCCCCACCACCACCGCCGCCTGGACGTCCGGGTGGGCGGCGAGCACCGCCTCCACCTCGGCCGGCTCGATCCGTACGCCGTTGACCTTGAGTTGGTGATCGACCCGACCGACGAACTCAAGGCTCCGGTCAGCGCGCCACCGGACCTGGTCACCGGTGCGGTAGAGGCGGGCGCCGGGCGGCCCGTACTCGTCGGGCACGAACCGATCGGCGGTCAGGTCCGGGCGGTGCAGATAGCCCCGGCCCAGGTTGGCCCCACCGATGTAGAGCTCGCCCACCACACCCACCGGCACCGGCCGCCGGTCGGCGCCGAGCACCTGGACGCGTACGCCGGGCAGTGGCCGGCCGATCGGCACCGGCCCGGCCGGCTGCGTCGTGTCCACCGGGTGTGCTGTCACGTCGATGGCGCACTCGGTGGGGCCGTACGTGTTCCACACCCGCACGTCGGGTGTGACGGTCAGCCGCCGGCACAGGTCGGCGTGCAACGGCTCCCCGGCCGAGAAGACTAGCCGCAGACTTGTGCAGTCCGCCCAGCCCGGCTGGTCAACGAGCCGGGCGAACACCGAGGGCACTCCCTGCAGGACGGTGATCCGGTGCCGGACGACCGCCGCGACCAGGGCGGCCGGGTCCCGGTGCGCCCCGTCCGGTGCGAGCACCACTGTGCCGCCGCTGGCCAGCGGGGCGAAGAATTCCCAGCCCGCCGCGTCGAAACTGACCGACGTCTTCTGCAACACCCGGTCGCCGGGGCCCAGGTCGTGCTCCCGGATCGTCCACGTCACCCGGTTGCCGATGCCACGGTGGGTGATCAACACTCCCTTGGGGTGGCCTGTCGACCCGGAGGTGTAGATGGCGTACGCCACCGAGTCCGGGTCAGGTGACGGCATCGCGGCGGTGTCCGGGCAGGCCGCGATCCGCGCCCGGTCGGTGTCCAGGCACACCACCCGGTCCGGCGTCGCCTCGTCGCGCAGCGCGTCGCGGGTGAGCAGCACCCCGGCCCCGCTGTCGGCGAGGAGACGCCGCCGCCGCTCGGCGGGGTGGGTCGGGTCCAGCGGCAGGTACGCGGCACCGGCACGCCACACTCCCAGCAGCGCGACCACGAGGTCGACGCCGCGGTCCAGGTTGACAGCGACAAGCGATTCCGGGTCGACGCCCTGCTCGGCCAGGTACCGACCGAGTTGGTTGGCCCGCCGGTCCAGGCCGGCGTAGTCCAGTCGCTCGGTGTCGCCGCTCACCGCGATGGCGGTGGGGGTCAGCGCGGCCTGCCGGGCGATCAGCTCGGACAGGGTGCCCGCCCCCTGGATGGTGGCTGCGGCTGCTGGCGCCGCAGGCGGAACGATACTCATGGTGCTCCTCCGGGGGACCGGGCGCGGACGTGGGATCGGATCAGTTGTCAGGCCGTGGCCTGGGACTCCATGCGCTGACGCAGGCTCAGCGGCCGCATGTCGGTCCAGATCTCGCCGATCCGGGCCAGGCATTCGTCGCGGGTGCCCTCGGTGCCCTCGGCACGCCACCCGGCGGGCAGGTCCCGGTCGGTCCACCAGACCGAGTACTGCTCCTCGTCGTTGAGCACCACGCGGTAGCTGCGGTTGTCGGTCATTGCCACTCCTTCGGGGATCAGGCGGACGCCACGGCGGCGTCCACCACGGGTAGGAAGTCGTCGACGCGTACGCCCAGGCCCCGCCGTTCGGCGGTGGCGCGGACGTGCTCGGCGAGCGCGAGGTCCAGCACGCCGAGGCCGAACGGGGACACCACTACCGGTACGTCGTCCACGGGCAGCCGCGTCTGGCCGCCGGCCAGCGCGCCGATGGTGGCGTGGATGAAGTCCCGGCCGCCGGTGAGCTGCTCGGCCAACTGCAACGAGGTGCCCTCGCGGCAGGCGTGGTCGGCGTCGTCGACCACGTTGCGTGCGGCCAGCAGACCCTCGGGGAGCAGGTCACGCAGGGACAGGTGCAGCACGACCGCGCCGGGCTGGCAGGCGGCCAGGTCGATGTGGGGTTCGGTGGCGGTGGTGGCGATCGAGGTGAGCCGGTGCGCGGCCAACGCCTCCTCGGCGGTCCCGGCCAGTGTCGTCGGCGTACCCGGCAGCAGGGTTCGGGCGGTCTCGGCGAAGGCTCCGGCCCGGCGCCTGTCGGTGTCGAACAACGTCAGCGCCGGCGGCGGGGCGACGGTGGCCGCCACGAACCGCAGCACCTGCTGGTTGATCAGACCGCAGCCGATCAGGGCCAGGCCGTCCGGGCGGCAGTGCGCGGTGAGCAGGCCGGCAGCGAGCGCAGCGCTCGCCGCGGTACGCCGGGCCGAGATGACCGACCCCTCGATCAGGGCCACCGGGTGGCCGGTGCGCATCGAGTTCAGCAGGATGGCCGCGCTGGCCCGCTCCAGCCCGGAGGCCAGGTTGCCGGGGAACGAGGAGATCCATTTGATGCCGCTCACCGGTGGGTCGGCGCCGAGGTAGGCGGGCAGGCCGATGATGCGGTCGCGGTGCCGCTGGGGGAAGCGCAGGAAGACCGAGTGCGGCAGGCTCGTGCGGCCCTGCTCGTGCAGCAGGTACGCGTTCCGGACCAGATCCACCGCCCGGGCGTCGTCGCCGTCGAGGATGTCCCGCACCACAGCCCTACCGATGATCAGCACGTAGCGTCCTTCCACAGGTGGGTGATCTCCCCGAAGTGCCCGGACACCCATTGATCGGAATAGATCGTGTCGAGGTAGCGGTCGCCGTTGTCGGGCAGGATCAGCACGGCGGTGGCACCGGCAGGGATGTCGGCCATCCGTCGGCGCAACGCGGACACGGTGGCGCCGGAGGACCCGCCGGCCAGGATGGCCTCCCGGTGCAGCAGCAACCGGCAGCCGACCACGCAGTCCAGGTCGGAGACGTGCATGATCTCGTCAGGGGTGGCGTCGACGGCCAGGGGCGGCACGACCGAGGCGCCGTGCCCGGGGATCAACCGGGTCGCCGGTTCGTCGCCGAAGATGGCGCTGCCCACCGCGTCCACCGCCACCACACGTGTGGACAGGCCGTGGTCGCGCAGGTAGCCGACGCAGCCGACGAGCGTGCCGCAGGTGCCGGTGGAACAGAACAGATAGTCGATCCGCCCGTCGAGCGCCGTCACGATCTCGGCCATCGTCTGCCGCTGTGCGGCGGCGTTGAGCGGATTGGCGTACTGGTCCGGGCGGTAGGCGTGCGGGACCTGCTCGCACAGCTCGCGGACACGGCGCTGCCGCGCCGGCAGGTACTCGCCGCTGACCGGGTCGGGGTGTTCGACCATCTCGATCTCCGCGTGGTACGCGGTCAGGATCGCGAGGTTCTGCCGGGTGGTCTTCGGGTCGACCACGCAGATGAACCGGATCGCGTAGTACGCGCAGAACTGGGCCAGGCCGATGGCCAGGTTGCCCGAGCTGGACTCGACGACCACCGATCGGCCGGGCACCAGCTCCCCGGATTCGACCTTGGCGCGCAGCATGCTCAGCGCGGTGCGGTCCTTGATGCTGCCGCCGGGATTGAAGCGTTCGAGCTTGACGAACAACCGGGAGGGGAACTCCGGAAACAACCGGACCAGCTGTACCAGCGGTGTGTTCCCGACCGTCGAGAGGATGCCCTCGCGCACCGTTCCTCCCTCCACAAGTGACCTATCAATGCCAGGGACGTTGTCAATCAGCGCTATACCGCCCCTATACCTGTGCGTCGGGCGGCCATTTCGAGCCTGGATCCGGCCGGCGACGGGGGTCGCGCCGGCCGGATCCGGCCCGTGCGGCGGGCGTGTCGGCCCTGCGGCACGGGGGAACCGCAGGCCGCGCCGCACGGGTCTATCGGGTGCCGAGCGCCAGCAGTTCGCGCAGTTCCGCCTGGTCGACCATCGGTGCCAGGGACGCCACCGTCTCCGGCGCCGTGCAGGCCACCCGCAGCATCTGGAGGAAGTGCCCGGACAGCCGCCGCACGGTCGCCTCGTCGAACAGGTCGGTGTCGTAGCCGAACTCCGCCTGGAGCCGGCCGTCCTGGTACTGGGTGAGGGTCGCCGACAGGTCGAACTGCCCCTCGTCGTACGGGATGTCCAGCAGCCGGATCTGGTGCCCGGCGAACGCGTGCCGCTGGTTGGTGTAGTTGTCGCCGTGCTGGTGGGCCAGCAGGGTGACTGTCACCCGCACCGGCGGTTCCTGGTTCCGCCGGCCCGATCGGAGCAGCGGGAACGGGTAGGCGGCATGGGTCACGGCGTCGGTCAACTGTCGGCTCGCCGCGCTGATCGCCGTCGCGAACGTGGTGTCCGCGTCGAACGACCCGCGCAGCGCGATCGTGTTGATCAACATGCCGACCACCCCGCGCAGCGCCCGTCCCCGACGCAGCGTGGCCGGACAGCCGACGGTGAGCTCCCCCAGCCCTGTGTAGCGGTACATCGTCGCCTGGAACGCGGCGAGCACGACGGCGTACGGCGTCACACCGGCCGCCGCTGCGGTGTCCCGCAGCCGGCCGGCGAGGTCGTCCGGGAGTTCCTGACTGAACGCGCCGCCACGGAACGAGCGCACCGGCGGACGGGGCCGATCGGTCGGCAGGGTTGCCGCCGTGGCACCGTCGCAGACCTGCTCCCAGTAGGCGCGCAACCGCTCACCCCGCTCGCCGGTCAGCGCCGCCCGTTCCCGGGCCAGGAAGTCGTCGTAGCTGCCGGAGACCGGCGGCAACTCCACCGGTCGCCCGGCCTGCAACGCCCCGTACGCGGCGTCCAACTCCTGCCAGACGATCCGCTGCGAGTGGAAGTCGGTGGCGATGTGATGGATCACCACCACCAGCACGCAGTCGGTGCGTCGCCGCAGCAACACGACCCGCATCGGACCGTCCTGCGCCAGCCGTAGCGGCTGGTCGCCGAACTCCTGGCAGCGGCGCAACAGCCCGTCGTCGTCCAGATCGGGAACGTCGTGGACCTCGACTTCGCACCCGAGGTCGGGATCGACGACCCGCACCGGCCCCTGCTCCGTCTGCACGAAGCGGGACCGGAGCATGTCGTGCCGTGCTCGCACCGCCGCCAACGACCGGCGTACCAGGTCGGGGTCGAGCGCCGGTTCGACGTGCAGCCCGTGGACCACGTTGCTGGCCGGGCTGTCCGGGGCCAGCCGGTGGACAAGCCACAGCGCTCGCTGTCCAACCGACAGTTCCCGGACGTCCTCGGTCACCCCGCGGACCTGGCGGAGAGCACGAAGTCACTGAGGTCCTGGACCTTGGTGAAGCTGCCGACCAGCTCGTCCGGCACCTCGATGTCGAAGTGGGTCTCCACGGCGGCGAGCAGGTCGACGAGCTTGAGGCTGTCCAGCCCGAGGTCGACGAACGTGTCGCTGGCGTTGATCTCCCGGTCGGCGTCCTCGGTCATCAGCTTGCGGGTGAGCGACACGACGTCGATGGACACCTGGTTCACGGTCACCGTCATGGTGCTTGTCCTTTCGTAGGAAGGGGATCTTGATCGAAGTGGGTCAGGGCATCCGGATGATCTGACCGGCGTAGGCGAGTCCCGCACCGAAGCCCAGGAGCATCACGCGGTCGCCGGGGCTGGTCCGGCCGCTCTCGTGCAGCCGGCTGAGCGCCAGCGGCACCGACGCGGCAGAGGTGTTTCCGGTGTCGATGATGTCCTTGGCGACCTTCTCGTCCGGGATCTGGAGGATCTCGGCCAACTGGTCGACGATGCGGAGGTTCGCCTGGTGCGGCACGAACCAGTCGATGTCCGACAGCTCGATGCCGGCGAAGGCGCACACCTTGCGGGCCACCCTCGGCACGTTCTTCGTCGACCAGCGGTAGACCAGCGGGCCGTCCATCTTGGCGAACTCGCGGCCGGTGGCGTCCCACTTGGTGCCGAGGATGTCGGCCCGCGAGCCGTCGCTGCCCCACACTGTCGGGCTGATCCCGTCGATCTCCGACGGGGAGACCACAGCGGCACCCGCACCGTCGCCGAAGATGACGTACGTTGCCGGGTCCTCCGGGTCGATGAAGCGGCTCAGTTGTTCGGCCCCGACGACGAGCACGTTGCGGGCGCTGCCCATCCGGATCTCGTTGGACGCGAGCCCGATCGAGTAGGCGAAGCCGGCGCAGGCGGCGTTCAGGTCGAACGCCCCGGTGGCGGTGATACCGATGCGGCTGGCCACCTCGGGCGCCCCGCCCGGGATGCGGTCCTTCTTCGTCGCCGAGGCGAGGATGACAAGGTCCACCTCGGACGGGTCGATGTTGGCCATTGCCAACGCCTTGCCGCCGGCCTCGGCGGCCATCATCGTCACGGATTCCTCCGGCCCAGACCGGTAGCGCGACCGGATGCCGGTCCGCTCCTCGATCCACTCCGGAGTCACGCCGGCCTCCCCGGCGATCTCCTCGTTGGTGATCAGTCTGCTCGGCCGGTACGCCCCGAGCCCGGTGATTGCCGCACCTGTCATCTGTGCCATCGCCTCCTCCGCACCACGCCTGCTCGGCGTCCTGGTGACACCGTCCGGAGGCAGTGTTCGGCGGGGCTCTCATAACTTCTCTACATCGCGCCCGGTATGGAAAAGAGATAGCCCGGCCCCGGACCGTACGGCGAATGTGTGTCGCCGCAGGCTGGCACGCCGATTCCGAGGGAGCACGCATGGAGGAGTTCCGAGGCAGGGTCGCGGTCGTCACCGGTGCCGGTTCGGGCATCGGCCGGGCGCTGGCGGTCGAGCTGGCCGTGCAGGGCGCCCGGCTGGCCCTCTCCGACGCGGCGGAGGAAGGTCTCGCGCAGACCGCGGCGCTCTGCGCCGCGCGGGGGGCCGAGGTCCGTACCTACCGGCTTGACGTCACCGACAGGCTGGCGATGCAGAACCACGCCAAGGAGGTACGCGCCGACTTCGGCGGCGCCGACCTGGTGATCAACAACGCCGGGGTGACCCTGCTCGCCTCGATCACCGAGGCCAGCTGGGACGACATGCGGTGGGTGCTGGACGTCGACTTCTGGGGCGTCGTCAACGGCACCCAGGCGTTCCTGCCACTGCTCGTCACCGCCCGGGGCCACCTGGTCAACATCTCCAGCATGTACGGGTTGACAGCGGCGCCGGCGCAGAGCGCGTACAACGCGGCCAAGTTCGCCGTCCGGGGCTTCACCGAGGCTGTGTTGCAGGAGATGCGGGTCGGCGACGTGCCGGTGCGCATCAGCTGCGTCTACCCGGGCAAGGTGCGGACCGACATCTTCAGCAACGCCCGGGCGGCGAAAGGGCTCGGCTACGGCGGGGTTCGGGAGCGCTACGCCCGGGAGGCGACGACCTCGGCCGAGCAGGCCGCGCGGCTCATCCTGCGCGGCGTCCGACGCAACCGGGTGAAGATCGTCGTCGGTTCGGATGCCCGCCGGGCCGACCTGCTCACCCGGCTGCTCGGCACTGTCTACTCCCGCTTCACCGCGCGCGCGGTCCGGACGCAGGCGAGCCAGGTCCGCCTGGAGGCCATGCGGACCCGGCTCGCGGCGCAGCGGGTCAGAACGTCAGACCACCGTCAACTGTGACGACCTGGCCGGTCAGGTAGGAGGCCCGCTCCGAGAGCAGGAACGTCACCACCGGGGCGATCTCCTCCGCCTGGCCGAGCCGGCCGAGAGCGGTCCGCTGCTGGACGCCCACGGCCAGCCCGGCCGGCAGGTCGTTCAGCATGTCGGTCTCGATGAACCCCGGCGCCAGGGTGTTGACCCGGATCCCGTACGGGCCGACCTCCTTCGCCAGCGCCTTGGTGAAGCCGATGATGCCGGCCTTCGAGGCCGAGTAGTTGGTCTGACCCGGGCTGCCGGTGATGCCGGCCACCGAGGAGACCGTGACGATGGCGCCGCCACGACGCCGCATCATCTTGCGGATCGACGCCCGGCACACGTTGTAGACACCGCCGAGGTTGACGTCGATCACCGCTTGCCAGTCCTCGTCGGCCATCATCGCCACCGGACGGTCGCGGATGATCCCGGCCACGGTCACCAAAGCGGCGATCTCGCCCAGGTCCCGCTCCACGCCGTTGACGAACTCGCGCACCTGCGCGGCATCGGCGACGTTCACCTGCCGGGCCAGCACCCGGGCACCGGTCTCCAGCACCTCCGCGGCCACCTTCTCGGCGGCCTCCCTGTTGCTCTGGTAGCAGAAGGCCACGTCGTACCCGTCTGCGGCGAGCTGCCGGACCACGGCCCGGCCGATCCCTCGGGATCCGCCACTGACCAGGGCGACCGGTCGTCGGTTCTCACTCATGTCGACTCCTTGACGTCGGAGACCCCGGCCAGGACGGCGGGGCGAAGCGCAGCCGCCGGGCGCACCGCGCCGACCAGGCGACCGACCTGCATGACCACCTCGGTGCCGACCACGCTCTCGCCCCGGACGAAACCGGTGTCGGCGATCAGCCGGATCAGCTCGACCCGGTGCTCGACCGTCTCGCCCGGCAGCACCGGCCGGCCGAAGCGGATCCCCTCGAAGGCGCCCGCGATGGGCACCCCGTCGGTCAGCACGTCGGGCATCGGCCGGTCGTGCCTGATCAGCACCAGCGCGGCCTGGCCCCAGGACTCCAACAGCAGCACGGCTGGCAGCGGACGGGGCCCGGTCACCGTGTAGCTGCCGACCAGCCGGCGCCGGGGCACGATGTCGCTGACCCGGTCGACAAGGAGCATCGGCGGTCGGTGCGGGATGAGCCGTCGAATGTCGTCGCGGTCGAGCATCACGGGGTTCCTTCCTGGTAACGCAACACCACCTCGGCGGCCGGTACGCCGGACACGGCGACCGTGCCCCGGCGTATCGGGCCGTCGCACCGGATGGTGATGACAAGCTCGTCGTCGAGGTCGATCGTTCGGAGGAACCGGCAGGACACCAGCTCGGCGAGGATCTCCGCCGGCATCGCCGCGAGGACGGCGCGGTGCACGTACTCGACGATGTAGACACCGGGCAGCAGGGGGAATCCGGGATAGTGCCCGGCGAAGACCGGGTCGTCCCGGTCGGGCCGGACTCGACCGACGATCTCGTCCCCGCTCGCGTGGTCGAGGTCGATCCGCGCAGTGGTCGCGCACTCGGGCGGAATCAGGATGGTCACCCACCGACCGTGCCCGTACCGGCTATATCTTCTCCATACGCCGTGAGCACGACGGACCCGCCGGGGATCCGCAGGCGCGGCTATGCCGACGGCGCCGACCCGGCGGTCACCATGCGGTGGTCCGACGGGTCGGCCTTCTCCCGCGCGAAGACCCGCACCAGGTCGTGGAAGCGGTGTCGTTGCCGCCGGCCGCCGTCCGAGCCCGCGATCTCCAGCAGCCGGGCGTCGACAAGGCTCTCGGCCACCTCGTCCCCCACCCGGGGCGTCACGCCGAGCACCCGGGCGGCGGCTCCGATCGGGAAGTCGGCAGTGTCCAGCAGGGCGAGCCGGCGCAGCGCGACCTGACTTTCGGCCTCCAGCTCCTGGTAGCTGCCCTCGATGCGGGCCCGCACGTCAAGCGTCCCCAACCGCAGCTCGTTGAGGCGGAACCGCTCGTCGGCCAGCCGCTGCGCGAGATAGCGCAGGGACCAGTGCGGTCGGGCGATGAGCCGCGCCGCGGCCACCCGGATGCCTATCGACAGCCTCCCGCACAGTTGCACGATCCGGTGTGCGGCGCCGGGCTCGGCGGCCACCCGTGACGAGCCGACGATCGTGGCGAACAGCTCCAGCGCCTGCGCCGGGTCGAGGATGCCCACCTCGACGCGGGTGACGCCGGGCAGCTCGGAGAGGCGTCCACGACAGGTCAGGATCACCCGGCAGGACGGATCGCCGGGCAGCAGCGGGCGCACCTGCTGATAGTTGGCGGAGTTGTCGAGCACCACCAAAACCCGACGGCCCGCCAACTGGCTGCGGTACAGGCACTCGCGTTCGTCGAGGCGCCTCGGTATGGCCTCCTCGGCGTTGCCGAGGCTCCGGAGGAACCAGCCCAGCACGTCGCCCGGTTCGGTGGCGTTGCCCCGGGTGCCGCCGAGGTCGGCGTAGAGCTGCCCGTCCGGGAAGTCGTCGCGGCACAGGTGCGCGGCCCGCAGCGCCAGCGACGACTTTCCGACGCCTGCCATCCCGGTCAGCAGCGTCCGCTGTGGAGCGGGCGGCGACGTCTCGGCGAGCAGCCCGGCAAGCTGGCGCAGCTCCTGTTCCCGGCCACAGAAGTCGTGCGCCCCGGGCGGCAGCATCCCCGGGCGGACGTCGCGCCAGCCCGGCCCGGCTCGCGGTGCGACAGCGACGTCGGGCGTCCCGGGGCGGGCCAGCACCATCTGGTACGCCTCGGCCAGCGCCGGCCCCGGATCGGCGCCCAACTCGTCGGCGAGCACCCGCCGGCCCTCGTGGTAGACGGCCAACGCGTCGGCCTGGCGGTCACAGCGCAGCAGTGCGGTGATCAAGTGGCTGCGCAGCTGCTCGTGCAGTGGCTGCGCGGCGACCAGGTCGCTCAGCTCCACCACCAGGCCGGCCTGCCGGCCCAGCATGAGGTCGGCCGCGATGCGGTCCTCCAGGACCGCCATCCGCACCTCGGTCATCCGGGGCGACTCCGCCTCGACGAGGTGGTCGGTGACGTTGGCGAGCGTCGTTCCGCCCCACAGCGCCAGCGCCTCGTGGAGGTTCTGCGCGGCCTCCTCGTGCCGGCCGGAGCGCACTGCGTCCCGGCCCAGCCCGGCCAGCCGCTCGAACTCGTCGATGTCGAGGCGGCTGTCCCCCGTCCGCAGCAGGTAACCGGACCACTGCCGGACGATCTCCACCTCGTCCCCGAGATACTTCCGCAGCCGGGAGACGTAGTTGTAGAGCTGGGCGGCGAACGTCGTCGGCGGGTTTTCGTCCCACAGCAGCTGGCAGAGCCGGGTGTCGGAGACGATCCGCCCTCGGGCGAGCAGCAGGACGGCAAGCACGGTGCGCTGCTTGGCGCCGTCCAGCGGGACCTCGACGCCGTTACGCCAGGCACTCACCGGCCCCAGTACGCGAAACTCCACAGTTGCTCCGATCGGGTCAGCCCATCGAATAGTCGGAGAGTCGACCACCGCCGCACGTCGACGCATCTGTGCCGACCACCCAAGTTCCGCCGTCCGCGCCCCGCGTCATGTCGCCACACCACCGACACCGGGGCCCGCTCCGACGCTCCGCGCGGCCGTCACCGACCGTCGCGTGGTCAGCGCCGGAGAGTGCGCGAGCTGCGCCGACCAGCCGTGCCGACAAGAATTTGGGTGGATCCCACGCATGAGTTGTCGGCCGTCGCTTGGCACCCTCAATTCGATGAACACCACGGATGCCGACGGCCCACCCGGCCTCGCTCCGGCCGAGTCGCCCCGACTCCGCCGGAGCTGGTGGGCACGCGGCCTGGCGCTGCACGAGCGGGTGACCGTCGGCGGCGGCACCGATCCGGTGGACGCCGGGCGGCTCGGGCACGCGCGGCAGCGGCTGGATCTGTGGCGGGCCGACCGCGGCCCGGAGCTGGACGTCCGGCTGGGCGAGCTGGGCGTCGACGAGGACCTGTTGCTCACGTACCTCGCCGAGGAGGACGGGCACCTCGCCGCGCGGGTCGACCCGCCGCCCTGGGCGGTCCTTATCGAAGCCGCGGTACGCGCCGCCGCGCAGCCTCCGTCGGTGCCGGTCGCCGCGAACTGGAGGTCGGCATTCGCCCTACCGCTGCGCCCGCTGGTCGACCAGGCGCGGACCCGCTTCCGCCGGGACGCCGTCCCGGTGACCGACGCCCACGTCGACCTGGGTGCGCTGGATGCCGCGTTGACGGCCACCCTGGAACGGCAGCTGGCCGCGTTGGCAGCCCGCGCCTTCATCGAGGAGTTGCACCGCCGCAGGAGCGCCGACCTCCTCCAGGGCGACGACAGTCGCGCCCGATTCGTCGACTTCATCCGCCAGATCGGTACGTCTGCCGGACTGGCTGCACTGTTCACCGATCTTCCGGTCCTGGCCCGGCTGCTCGGGCAGGCCACCGCGCACGCCACCGACGCGATGCTGGAGCTGCTCGCCCGGTACACCGCCGACCGGGAGCATCTGGTCGACGACCTCCTGGGCGGCGCCGACCCCGGCCCGCTGGTGGCCGTCGACGACAGTCGAGGTGACCCGCACCAGTCCGGCCGGACCACCACCGTGATCCAGTTCGCCGACGGCCGGCGGTTGGTCTACAAGCCCCGGGACCTCACCCACGACGACCGGCTGGCGGCCTTCGTCGGCTGGATGAACCGGATGGTGCCCACAGTCGGCATGCGCACGGCCGCCTGCCTGGCCCGCCCCGAGTACGGCTGGACCGAGTTCGTGGTCGCTGCGCCGCTCGCCGACCCGGACGGCGCGGACCGCTTCTATCGACGGCAGGGCGCGCTGCTGGCGCTCGCCCACGCGCTCAACACCACCGATCTGCACTACGAGAACGTGATCGCCAGCGGCGAGGACCCCGTGGCCATCGACGTCGAGACGTTGTTCAGCCCCAGCTGGCGGCCCGCGACCCAGAGCGGCGATCCGGCCGCCGACCTGCTCGCCGCCTCGGTGCACCGGACCGCGTTGCTGCCTCTGATGGTCGTCGGCGAGCAGGGCATCATGGACCTGTCCGCAGCCGGCGGAGACCACGGCCGGCAGAGCCCGGTCAGTCAGATCGACTGGGCGGACCCAGGCACCGACCGGATGCGCCTCGTACGCCGCGCGGGCACCTTCGACGGCGCCTCGAACCGGCCCCGCCTCGGCGACCGGGTGATCGATCCGGAGGACCACGAGGCGGCGATGCTCGAAGGTTTCCGGCTCGGCTACGAGGCGATCGAGGCACACCGGGAGGACTTCACCCAGCTGGTCGAGTCGTCGTCGGCCATGACGGTGCGACTCGTCGTACGGCCCACCTGGGCCTACCGGACGCTGCTCGACGAGGCCACCCACCCGAGCCTGCTGCGCGACGGTCTGGACCGGGACCGTTTCCTCGGGCAGCTCTGCGGCCGGACCACACTGCCCGGCGACCCGTTGTTCGCGCGCCACGAGATCGTCGCGCTGTGGCGCGGCGACGTGCCGTACTTCCACGCCCGGGCCGACAGTTCCGTCCTGGCCGCCGACGGCGAACCGACGGCGGTGCCGCTGCACCGCAGCGGCGTCGGCGCGGCACTGGACCGGATCGCGGGGTTCGGCGAGGCCGACAGGCAGGACCAGGAGTGGGTCATCATGGCCAGCCTGGCCACCCGCCGGCCGGTCGGCACCCATGACGACGCGGCGCCGATGCCCGGGCCGCCGCACGGCACGGCCGCCCCGCCCGAACGGCTGGTCTCGGCAGCCTGTGCGATCGCCGACCAGCTCGTCGCCCGTGGCGCACCTGGTCGGGACCGGGTGAACTGGCTGGGTCTGGAACTGGTCGACGACCGGCAGTGGCTGCTGCTCCCGATGGGTGCCGGCCTGGCCAACGGGTACCTCGGCGTGGCGCTCTTCCTCGGTCAACTCGCTCACGTCACCGGCGTGGCCCGCTACGGCGAGGTGGCCCGTCGGGCGGTCGCCGCGACGCCGGGGCTGCTGCGCCTGCTGTCCGATCGGCCGGAGCTGGTCACGGCCATCGGCTGTGGTGGGCTGCACGGCCTCGGCGGGCTGGCGTACGCGCTGGCTCGGCTGGCCGTGCTGCTCGACGACCCGGAGATCGGCCGGTGGGTCGACACGACCGTCGAACTCGCCGAGGTCGCGGTTGCCGGGTCCACAAGCGACGACTGGGCAACCGGCCAGGCCGGCTGCCTGGCCGCCATGACGTCGATCCACGCCGAACTGGGGCTCGACCGCGCGGCGGCGCTGGCCCGGACCTGCGCCGACAACCTGGCCGACACGACCGCGTCCGATCAGCCCGCCAGTCCAGCCGGCTTCGCCGATGGCACGGCCGGCATCGCGTACGCCCTGCACAGGTTCGTCGACATCGGCGGCGGTTCCCCGCGGCACGCGGACGCGGCGCGGAAAGCTCTGCGGCACGCCCGGCAGACCCCGAACGACTCGTCCGGGTGGTGTGCCGGCACCTCCGGCCTGGCCATCGCCCTCGCCGGCCAGCACGACGAGGGCACCTCCGTCACCTCTGCCCCGGACGCGCCTGCTGACCTCGTCCGGCGGTTGGCCGACCGGCCGCTGTCCCGCGACCTGAGTCTCTGCCACGGCGAGTCCGGCGTCGGCGAGGCGCTGACGGTGCTGGCCGCGGGGCCGGCCGGGCCTGCGGCAGCCGCCGCGCTACGACAGCACACCACACTGGTCCTCAACGCCCTGCAATGGCAGACGCGCTACTGCGGCACACCCGACGGCGTCCTCACACCGGGGCTGCTGACCGGGCTCGCCGGCATCGGCTACGGACTGCTGCGCTCCGCACTCGCCGCACGGATACCGTCCGCGCTGCTCCTGGAACCCACCCCGCCGCCAACCGGATCCGGCTGGCTGTCCAACCCCTTCACACCGAGGAGAAAATCATGACGTCTCAGCAGCTCACCACCGACCTCGCCGGCACCGACCACGTCGAGGACCAGCACCCGGCCGGGGAGCCGAGGGTCAGCCCGGTGGTGGCCTTCGGCCTGCGTACGGCAGCCCTTGCCGGCCTGGCCGTCCCGGTGGGTCTCCTTGTTGGACACCTGGTCTCCGGTGATGTCGGCGCCGCCCAGGACTCCGCCATCACACTCCCGCTCACGACCTGCTGCCCCACAGTCGCTTTGTGACCCAGGCGCAGACCACCCGGTCAGCGCGGTGATCAGCCGGTCGGACGATAATATTGACGGGGTCGGTGGGCCTACCGGCTGAGCCTGGTTATCGATCGTTAGCCTCGCTATCGTTTCCGCCGTGCAACGATCCCGCGACCTGGTAGGCCGAGGTGCGGAGTTCGGTGCGTTGACGGGCATGATCCAGGCTGCCCGTGCCGGACGTGGGGGCGCGGTCTTCATCGTCGGCGAGGCCGGTGTCGGCAAGTCGCGGCTCGCCGGGGCGGCTGCCGAATTCGCCTACACCGCCGAGATGAGTCTGCTTCGGGGGCGGGCCAGCGCACTCGGCACCGGGGTGCCGCTGCGACCGCTCACCGAGGCGGTGCTCTCCCTGCTCCGGTCCGCCACTGTGGACGTCGCGGCGCTCGGCCCGTACGGGCCGATCCTCGGTCGGCTGGTGCCCGACTGGGGCACTCCGCTCGCCAGCCCGGAGACCGGGTCGATGGTGATCCTGGCCGAGGCGGTGCTCCGGCTGACCGCGCTCGCCGGCCAGGACCGTGGGTGCCTCATGGTCCTGGACGACCTCCAGGACGCCGACGCGGAGACGCTCATGGTGGTCGAGTACCTGATCGACAACCTCGACCAGCAGCCCACCCTGCTGGTCGGCGTCCTCCGGGCCGACGACTCCCCCGCGCTGGAGGTCGTCCGAGCGGCGGCCCGCCGCGGTCGGTGCACAGTGCTCGAGGTGGGCGGTCTCAGCCCCGAGGACCTGCGGGCCATGGCCGCAGCCTGCCTCGGCGTGGCGGCGGACGAGTTGCCAACGGCCGCGACCGAGCTGCTCTGGGGAGGCAGCGGTGGCAACCCGTTCCTCATCGAGGAGATCCTCGCGGCGATGGTGGAGAACGGTTTGCTGCGGCACGGTCCACAGGGGTGGCTCGTCGCCCCGCAGGCACCGGCCACCCTGCCCGCCGCGTTCGCCAGGAGCATGGCGCACCGGATCGAGAAGCTGAGCCCCCAGGCCCGGGAGCTGCTGTCCTGTGGCGCCCTGATCGGGCAACGCTTCTCGGTGGCCGTGGTGCAGTCGGCGACAGGGCTCAGCGACCGCGACCTGTTCAACCATCTGCACGGCAGCATCGTCGCCCAGTTGGTGGCACCGGACGACCAGCTGGCCGACTGGTACACCTTCCGGCACCGGGTCACCCGCGAATCACTTCTCGCCCTTGTCGAGCCGGCCGACCGGCGGGGGTTGGCCCACACCGTCGCCGAGGCCGTCGCGAAGGTCCACCCGGAGTTGCCGGGTGAGTGGTGCCAGATCTCCGCCACGCTGCGCGTCGAGACCGGCGATTCCCTGTTGGCCGGTCGACTCTTTGCCGAGGCTGGCCGGCGGGCCCTGGCGCAGGGTGCCGCCACCTCCGCCGTCGCCCTGCTCGACCGGGCCTGGGAGCTTCAGGCCGACGGGCCGGCCGAGGCCCGCGCCGACACCCTGGAGACGCTCCTACAGGCCCTCGGCGAGGCCGGTCTGGTCCGCCGCGCACTGGAGCTGGTCAACAGCCCGGACCAGGTGGCCGGGCTCCCCGCTCGACGGCAGGCCAGGTTGCACACCCGGCTGGCCTGGACGGCTGTGGTGGCCGGGGAGCTCACCGACGCGCTGGCCCAGGTGGAGATCGCCCGTGAGCTGCTCGGTCCGGATCCAGCGGCCGAGGACGAAGCCCCCATCGACATCGTCGCGGCACACCTGGCTCTGGACACGCCGGGGCGTGACCAGCTGGAGGTGGCCGAGACCCTGGCCCGCCGGGCCGCCACTGTCGCCGCCGCGGTGCCGCTGCCGGTGGTGGCCTGTCAGGCATGGCAGTTGCTCGGTGCGCTCGTCCGGCATCGCGACCCGGCCGAGGCCACCCGCTGCCTGGAGCAGGCCCGGTCCATCGCCGCCGAGCACGGCCTGCCGATCTGGGAGGTCCACGCGCTGATCCGGCTCGGCAACGACGACGCGTTGCGGCACGGCGCACTGGACCGGCTGGAGCAGGCTCGGGAGCGGGCGCTGCGGGTCGGGGCGGTGACCGCCCGCCAGCAGGCCGAGGCGAGCATCGCCCTGCACCTGATCATGCGCGGCGACTATCCGGCCGCACAGGACCTCATCGACCAGGTCCTCACCGCGACGACCCGCCTGAAACTGATGGAGACCACCCAGTACGTGCTGCTGCTCAGCGCGGTGCTCGCCGCCCACCAGGGCCGGCGGGCCCAGATGCAGGACGCGCTCGCCGAGTTCCGGCGCTGGGGCGGTGACGAGAGCCTGCACGCGCAGCGGGTCCACGGGCTGGCCGGCACGTTCTGCGCGCTGCTGGAGGAGGACCGCCCGCGCGCCCTGTACGAGCTGTCCCTGGCGGTACGGGCGGAGGAGACGAACCCGACCGTCTTCCACCTGGGCGGGCGGCTCGGTCTCCAACTGCTGTTGCGGGCGATCGCCGACGAGATCAGCTTTCCGGAGTACGAGGCGATCGTCGGCACACCGGCGAGCCAGCTGCGGTGGGACCGGCAGTTCGCGCTCTTCGCCCGGGCAGTCCTGCTCGGCCGTGCGGGTGAGCACGACGCCGCGACCGCCACCATGGCCGAGGCGATGGAGGTCGGCGCTCTGTACGCGATGGGGCGACATCTCGCCCTGCGGCTGGTCGCCGAGGCGGCGCTCGCCGATGGGTGGGGCACTCCCGTGGAGTGGCTGCGGGCCGCCGAGGACTACTTCCACCAGGCGAACGTCCCGCCGGTCGCCGGGGCGTGCCGCACGCTGCTGCGCCAGTCGGGCGCGCGGGTCGCCCAACGGCGGCGCGGCGCCGCGGAGATCCCGGTCGAGCTGCGGGCAGCGGGCGTGACGGTACGCGAGTGGGAGGTCCTGCGGCTGCTCACCGGCCGGCTGAGCAACCGCGAGATCGCCGAACGGCTGCACCTGTCACCGCGCACCGTGGAGCGGCACGTCTCCAGCCTCATCACCAAGACCGGACAGCCGAACCGGATCGCGCTGAGCGACATCGCCACCGATTTCGACGCTGGCTGAGGTCGTGGCGGGTGCCCGGGGGCCGGGCCTGGTCGGACCGACCCCCGGGGTACGGATCAGCTACGCAAGCTCCACTGCTGGTTGGCGCCGCCGTTGCACGACCAGAGAATGATCTTCGTGCCGTTGGCCGTGGCGGCACCGTTGGCGTCCACGCAGAGCCCCGACTGGGCGTTCGTGATGGTGCCATTGGTGTTGACGTTCCACTGCTGGTTGAGCCCGCCGTGACAGTCCCAGATGATGACAGTGGTGCCGTTGGCAGTGCCCGCACCGGAGGCGTCCAGGCACTTGTTTCCGTACACGGTCAACTGCTTGCCGGAGGTGTAGGTCCACCGCTGGTTCGTGGCGCCCGAGCAGTCCCAGATCTGCACCTGCGTGCCGTTGGCGGTGGTGGAGTTGGGTACGTCCACACAGCGACCGGACTGGCCGCCGACGAGCTGCCCGGCCCGCTGGCCACCGCCGGAGCCCGGCTGCCTGACGATCGACGTCGACTCGGCCGACCGGTTTCCCTGGGCGTCGAGCACAAAGAGCCGGTACTCACCCTGGGCGGTCGGCACGGCGATGGAGGTGGCGGTGCCGGCTGCGCTTGTCATCGTGGGGCCGGCGGCGAACGTGGTGGTACCGGAGGGAGCGAGCCAGACCGTCCTGGTGGCGTCGCCGGTGCTGCGGATCGGGATCGTCGACGTCGCGCCGCTGACGACTGTGCTGGCCGGCAGGACGTAGTTCGGCACCGAGAGATTGCTGGCCGGGACGATGTCGCGGAACGAATCCTCAAGTCCGGAGTTCACGGCGATGCCGTAGGCAGCGGCCGGCCAGACGTAGTCGGAAGAGACGATGATGTCCTGGACCGTGCTGTTCGGCAGGTTCTTGTTCGAGACCTTGTTGATGGGGCCGTAGGTCTGCGTGATGCTCAGGTCGTGCTTACGCCCGAAGTCGTCGGAGTTGATGAGCCACGTGACGTTCTTGTCCACACTCAGGACGTTGTCCCGGAACGTGATGAACGCCGACCCCTCGTCCGGGTGAAGTCCGTACTTGTGGCCCGCCGGAACGCCCTGGAGATAGTTGTTGGTGATCATCGTTCCGGGCTGACTGCCGAGCGTGTAGATCGGGGCCGTGTCGCTGAGCCGCTGCACAGTGTCGATGATGTGGTTGTAACTGATTGTGTTGTTGCGCGCCGTCGTCGTCGGCCGGTTGGGCGCGATCGAGCCCGACGAGCCGTCGAAGTTCCACCAGCCCCAGCCGAGCGTGATGCCTGACCAGGGGGCCTTCTCGATCCGGTTGCGCTGGATCGTGAGGGTGTCGACGAAGTACGCCGAGATGGGGCTGTGCCCGTTGAACAGCACGGCGCTGTCGTACAGGTAGTTGTTCTTGATGTCGATGTTCTTGGGCAGCCCTTCGACCTGGGCGGAATACTTCTCGCGGTTTGTCGACGTACCGTCACCGATGTAGACGTGCTGGGGATGGCCGACGGTGATGGCCGAGCCGGCGATGTCGTTTGTGTAGTTGCCGATCAACTGCGTGCCCTGCACGTCGTTGACCATGTTGATCCCGTCGGCGCCGGTGTGCTGGATCCGGTTGCGTTGCAGCAGGATCCCGTCGGCGTTCTGCACCTGGACGATGCCGGGGGTCACGTCGACGTTGCGGTAGTAGTAGACGTGGAAGTTGCCCTTGGCGTACGCCTGGGCGCCAAGGTTGCCCTGCTGCGCCTGCTTGAACGACGAGCCGGCGACGCTGAACAGGTTCCAGTCGGAGTGCTGCACAGTCAGCCCGGAGAACGTGATGTTGCGGGCGTGGTTGCTCGTCGAGGTGCCGGCGACCCGCAGCAGGGTGGTCACGTTGTTCGGCGCGTACACCGTCGCTGTCGACATGTTCTCGGAGCTGGCCTTGTAGTAGTAGACCGTCTTGCTGCTCTTGTCGTAGTAGAACTCGCCGGGCGCGTCGAGGAACTCGTAGGCGTTCATGACCTTGTGGGTGCCGCCCACCTGGGCATTGCCGTTGAACGCGCCCTGGGCGATCGCCGCACCGGGCTGCTGGAACAGGGCGACCCGGTTGGCGCCGTCGGAACTGGTCGTCACCTGGCGAACGCCCACCAGGGCAGTGGTCCAGGTGGTGCCCGTCTCGATCTCGATGTCGTCCTGGTTGCGGGCGATGGCAGGAAAGTCGTTCAGGCTGTATTTGGCGCCATCGCACTGCGACCCCGACTCCCAGGCCCAGTCGGCCTGGCCAGCGGTGATGGTGTACGTCCCGTAACACCCCGCCGAGTTGATCGTCTTCGACGCCATGAAGGCACGCTTGTCGTTGACGTAGAGCGTCCGCAGCTTGTTGGCGCGGTCCAGCGGCGCCTTCCAGATGTTGCCGCTGTGCTGGGTCCACCCCGTCACCTGGACGCCGCCGTCGAGGACCGGCCGCTCGCTGCCGTACGCCGCGTAGGCGACCCGGAACCCGTTGGTGCCCGAGTCGGCGGCGCCGAACTCGACGGTGCTGCCGATCGGGTAGGTCCCGCCGCGCAGGTACACGTTGATGTCGCCGGTCATGCTCGCGTTCACAGTACGGACGACATCGCGAGCGCGTTGCACGGTGCGGAACGGGGACTGGAGGGTGCCCGGGTTGGCGTCGTTGCCGTCGGGGGCCACATAGTAGGTCTGTTGGACTGCCGCCGAGGCCGGCGCCTGGCTCACCAGCACGGCCGGGAAGGCGGCGGCGACGAGCACCGCAAGCGCCAACACTGACGTACGAGCGGTGGATGCGATCGACTTCACGAACTGTTCCCCTCACTTGCCGTCGACAGTGGACCCCGTTCTTATCGAGCGACGAGCAGGAACAGCGACGCCATCAAGGGTCGGCGGGCGACTGCTGTCCCCCGACCACAACTTTGCCAATCGCTACGAAAGTCTTCCCCGGAAGCGTAGGTCACACGTGTGACGTCTGCAACCATAGATTCGAGGTCGTCAATGCGCAAATAGCAGCAGAGGCGGGCAGAACACCCAGCCTGCCCACCGGTCCGTTTAGGATCATCTGATGATTGCCGGGCCGGCGCTCGGCCTCACGTCAGGTGCCGGACGAAGAACCGGTTTCCTGCGTCGCCCTCGAACTGCGGGACGCCGGTGTGCCCGCCCATGTTGGCGTGCAACGTCTTCTCCTTGGAGCCGAAGGCGTCGAACAGGTCCAGGGCCATCTGCCTGTCGTTCCCATCGTCGTCCCACTGCAGCAGGACCTGCAGCGGAATAGTTACCTGCCGGGCCTCCTCGAACATCGCGCGGGGCACGAAACTCCCGGCGAACAGAAGGGCCGCCGAGATGCGCGGCTCGACCACCGCCAGCCGGAGCCCGATGGCGATCACCCCTCCCGAATACCCGACCGGACCGCCGATCTCCCGCAGCGCAAGGAGGGCGTCCAAGGCGGACCGCCATTCCGGGACGGCCTTGTCGACAAGTGGAAGGACAAGCCTGTCGACGATCTCGTCATCGACCGGCTCGCCCGCCTCCAGCGCCCGGCGCAGGTCGGCGCGGGCCTGCTCAGCGGCGGCGGAACGAGGCCGGTCGCCGGCTCCGGGGAGTTCGATGGTGGCGGAGGCGAAGCCCTCCGCCGCAGAGTGCCGCGCCCGGGCCACGAGTCGGGGGTACATCCTGCGCAGCCCGCCGGGGTGGCCGACCAGGATCAACGGCGCCGGCGCAGGTACGGATGCGGGCGTCCACAGGATGCCGGGGATCTCACCGAGGGTGAACTCGCGCTCGAGGACATCGTCGTCGAGGTGCCGCTCAGAAGTGAACTGCATCGTCGTGCCTTTCGGGAGTGCTCGTGAACGGCGCTCCCGGACGACCTATCGCCCGACCGTGACCCCGGAGGGAAGCACCCATGTCGATACGTTCACGGATACCACCTCCTCGTTCTCTCGCACGGCCTCAGGGAAAGTAGCAGTGGTCGTCGTGCTCCGCCAAGCGGGTTTGCGGAGGCTCCGTGGCCGGATGGACCGACACTGGCGGACGGTGCTGGACGGCCGCACTACGGGGGCGCGAGCAGGTCGTCGTCGCGTCCGTTCTGGGGCAGCCCGGAAGCAGCGGCGATGACCTCGACGGCCTCGTCCAGGCCCGTGGTCTCGGGTAGGACGAGTTCGTCCGGCCAGCCCAGGACGTCATACGCGGCGTACCAGCCGCTCATCTGCTCGGCGGTGAACTCATCGGCCTGGGGGCGGGTGAGGTGCCGGCGCAGGGTCTCGGCCAGGGACACGTCGAGGTAGCAGAACAGCGACCGCCCTCGGTGGCCATCCCGCAGGGAGGTGAGCATGGTCCGGTAATGCCTGCTGTACAGGATGCCCTCCAGCACCACGTGGTAGCCGTGGTCGAGGGCGAACCGGGCGGTCTGCTCGATCAGGGCGGGTGCGGCGCCGCCGGGCTTGTCCCGTTCGCGGAGGACGATGCGGCGCAGGTAGTCCTGCTCGACAAGGGCGCACCCCCGGCCGTGCCGGCGTCGTAGCTCCCGGGCGATGCTGCTCTTGCCCGAGCCGGAGTTGCCCCGGACGCAGACGAGGATCGTGTCAGGGCTACCAGTGGGTTCAGCGACCACGATGCCTCCTGGTACGTCGCGCGAGGGCCAATTCTCGCGGTCTGTCGGGGACTGGTCGAAGCTCTATCCTGCTTCCAGCGGGCAGCAGAAGGTGAGCATGTGGCGATGGACGTCTTCGGCGGAGTGGCCGACCTCTACGAGCACGCCCGGCCCGACTATCCGCCGGAGATCGCCGAGGCAGTCCTCGCCTACCACGGAGGCAGACCGGCGTCCGTGGTCGACATCGGCGCGGGCACCGGAAAGGGCACCGACGTACTGGTAAGCATCGGCGCGCCGCTGACCTGCGTCGAGCCCGACGAGCTGATGGCCGCCCGACTCGCCGAGCGCTTCCCGGACGCCCGCGTCGAGGTGACCACCTTCGAACTGTGGACCCCGCCGGCAGGTGGGGCGCACGTGCTGGCCTGCGCCACAGCCTGGCACTGGCTGGACCCGGCCACCCGCAACGCACACGCCCGCCGCGCCTTGGCGCCCGGCGGCACCCTCGCCGTCTTCGCGCACCGGTACGGCTACGCCGACGCCGACCAGCAGGCCGCGGTACGGTCCGCGCTGCGCGCGGTCGCCCCGGAGATGCGGGACCGTCCGGTCGACTGGTTCCACAGGGACATCGTCGAGAGCGGACAGTTCGACGACGTACGCCGGGAGGTGTTTCGGCGGGAGCTACGGCTGGACAAGGCTCGGTACCTGGCGCTGGTGAGCACGTTCGGGCCGTACCTGTCCCGGACCCCGGAGCAGCAGCGGCGCGGGATCGACGCCCTCGACCGGCTGGTGGACGACTTCGGCGGCAACGTCGTGCTGGACCTGCGCACGACGCTGGTGTTGGGCCGGGCCGATGCTCGGTGACCGGTGGGGCGTGTCCGACGACGAGACGCTTCGCCGCTACCCGTGTGACGACTTCGTCCCCGTACCCACCTTGCGAGCCTGGCGCGGGGTGAGCGTGGACGCCCCACCGGCCGCGGTGTGGCAGTGGGTCTCCCAGATCCGGCTCGCGCCGTACGCGTACGACTGGATCGACAATCTCGGCCGGCGCTCACCGCAACGGTTGGCGGCGCTTCCCGAGCCGGTGGTGGGCGAGGCGTTCACCACCGCCGGTGGACGCAGGCGGGGCCGGATCCTCGCCGTCGCGCCGGGACACCACCTGACCGGCGAGATCATGGGCGCGGTCCTGTCGTACGTCGTGGTGCCGGACGCGGCGAACACCACGCGCCTGCTGCTCAAGGTCGTCATGCGGACGAACCGGGTGCTCGCCCTCGGGCTGTGTCTCGGGGATCTGGTGATGGCCCGCCGGCAGTTGCTGACCCTCAAGCGGCTCGCCGAGCAGGGCGCACACCCGGACCACTGACCGGGTACGCCGTCCGGCGGCACTGTCGCCTCAGGCGCGGCCGGTAGACCGCCAAGGGGCGACGGCGGTGCGGCCGGCGTGGCGCAGCATCGCCCTGACCACCAGCGGGTGTACGAGGCGTACGGCGGCAAGGTAGGCACGGCCGGCCCGGGAACGGGCCGCCGCCAGGGTGGCCACGGTGATCGTCGTGCCGCCGAGGTCCGGCTGGACCAGAACGCTGGCTCGGAAGGTCAGGTGGCCGGCGTCGGTGCCGAGCAGCACTTCATTGTCGGTGCGGGCGATGGTGTCGAAGTCCGAAGCGTCGCTTCGCTCGACGCCGATCGTGGTGACCAGCCGGTTCCGCAGACGCAGCAGCGCGACCACAACGCGGGGAGGATTGCGGAAGACCGCAGCCGCCCAGTCATTCGGATCGGTGGTGGTGCCGGGTGGCACCCGCAGCGAGTAGGCGTCGGCCAGGTCGACCAGACCGTCCGACTGCTCACCGCCTGAGTCACCACGACGGGCCACGGCGCCGTGCAGGGTGTTGCACCTGGGCAAGCGCGCGGATGTGGTCGGCGGCGGTGCGAGGTCTAGCCTCTTGGGTCATGTCCGACCCCGCGCCGCGTCCGTTGCTGTTCCTTGACGTGGACGGCACCCTCATCCCGTTCGGAACACCCACAGCGGCTCAGCCGGGCATTCCGCGTGTCAGCGATGCACCGGTCCCACCGGCCGATGCCCATCCCCTGCTGCACAAGGTCAACCCGGAACACGGGCGACGACTGGAGGCCCTGCCATGTGACCTGGTGTGGGCGACGACCTGGATGAACGATGCGAACGACGTGCTCGCGCCGCTGCTCGGGCTACCACCTCTGCCGGTCGTGGACTGGCCCGACTCCGACGAGGTGAGGCACCTGCACTGGAAGACCCCTGGGCTGGTCGAGTGGGCGCAGGGACGCGCCTTCGTCTGGGTTGACGACGAGATCACCCACGCCGATCAGGACTGGGTGTCGGCTCATCACCTCGGTGCGGCCCTACTGCATCGAGTCGATCCACGTCGCGGGCTGACCGAGCGGGACTTCACCGTCATCGAGAACTGGCTCATGCAGATCCTGGGCGGGGTCAAGGATCGCCGCGACGTGCGGCCGGCCTCGTCAGGGTGAGGAGGTATTGCTGCGGACCCTCGGGCGGCGCCTTCCCCGTACCTCGGAACAGCAGCGACGCGGCATCGCGCCTGCGCGGTTGACCGAGGCGGGCCCGGTGGGTCACGCTGGCCGTCGTTCGACCGGCGCGCTGCTCAGTACGCCATCGGGCCGGACTTCCTGACGCAGGCGGGCAAGGTTGACGAACCGGTCGCCGTCAAGCGGAGGAGCGTCGAGCAGGCGCAGCACCACCGTGCAGTACTTGGCCATTGTGTTACGGCCGGGCATGAGGATCGACAACTCCTCGTGGGCGTCGCACGTCTGCACTATCAGGTCGGCGGGCAGGCTCGGCAGCGTCTCCGAGGTGCCCGCCACCGCGACCTTGACGATCCAGAAGGGTCCGACGCCGTCGAGCACCTTCCGGTCCTGTTCCTGCGTCTCCAGCGCCAGGGTCCGCCAGGGCCCGCCCAGGCAGGTGACGCCGGCCTGCGTCACAGTGGTGACCAGTTCGGTCGCCGCCGCCAGGAGGATGTCCTCCGCCCGATCCCATTCCTGCGCGTCCCGGCCCAGGGGCGTGCCGGAAACGAGCCGCCCCACCACGGTCGTGGCCGGTACGTGCCGTAGCTGCGGCTCGGGCTGTGCCTCGAAGACGGCGCGGGCGGCCGTGATCGCCTCGGCCTGGGCCCGGCGTTGCCGGTCGACCTCGTCGCTGTGCCGGTCGAGCAGGGCGACCGCCTGGTCCGGTTCGTCGAGGGCCCGCCGGACGAGCTTCACGCTCATTCCGGTGTCCCGCAGCAACGTGATCAGCATGGCGCGTTCCACCTGGTCGAAGGCGTACGAGCGATGGCCGGTCCGTTCGTCGATTCCGGCGGGCACGAGCAGCCCTTCGGCGTGGTAGAAGCGCAACGCCTGAGGTGACAGGTGGCACATCTGGCTGAACTCGCTGATCGACAACATGACCCCAGACTGCCCTCTCCAGTAACCACAAGGGCAAGCGCGCTCGTCTTCGACCACGAATGCAAATGTCCTGACCAGGCAGGAACGCCTGGTCAGGACATTTATCGCTGTCACGTCAGAGGTACCTGCCGGACTTGCCGATCTCCAACTGATTGGCGGCGGGCTGAGCGACAGGTCCGGTGCAGAGAGCGCCGCCCCTCGCTGGCACGGCCAAGGCCCGGCCCGGACTGGAAGTTTCGGTGGCTTGACTGCGGGCCACCGCTCCCACCCGGGACAACGGCTGGCCATGCCTGGCACGATGAGCAAGGCTAGCAGCCAGTTGGAGCTACCTGAGACACCTCGTCACCAAGAAAATGTTCCGGTAATATTTCGGAAATTGTTGACGGGCTCAGAATCGGGGCCATACGATTGCCATCGACGCCCCTCAATGATCTCTCGATTCACCGCGACCCGTCTCGGTCGCACAGGAGGGGCCGTCCACCTACCACGGGGTGATACGCCGAAGACCGGCTGCCGCACCTGGCCACCGACAGCCCGCGGGGTCACATCGCGGCGCTGGCCACCACCAGCTGTCACGAGGAGGAACACGTACATGAAGGACACCTCGACCAGGCCGCGAAAGAGCAGTCGCATGCGGCTGCTCCTCAGCGCCGCGTGCGCTGCGGCGCTCGCTGTCACCGGCACGTTCATCGCCAGCCCCAACGCGCACGCCGAGGCTGACCGGACCCTCACCTCGAACCTCACCGGCACACACAACGGCTACTACTTCTCGTTCTGGAAGGACAGCGGCAACGCCAGCATGACGTTGCGCGCCGACGGCCGGTACAGCAGCAGTTGGGACAGGAGCACCAACAACTGGGTCGGCGGCAAGGGCTGGGCCACCGGCAGCCGACGGACGGTCAGTTACTCGGGCAACTACAACCCGGGCAACAACAACACCTACCTCGCCCTGTACGGATGGACGCGGAACCCGCTCATCGAGTACTACGTGGTGGAGAACTTCGGCAGCTACAACCCGAGCAGCGGCGCCCAGCGGCTGGGTACGGTCACCACTGACGGCGGCACCTACGACATCCTCCGCAGCCAGCGGGTCAACGCCCCGTCGATCGACGGCAACCAGACGTTCTACCAGTACTGGAGCGTCCGTCAGCAGAAGCGTTCGAGTGGCACCATCACCACCGCCAACCACTTCGACGCCTGGGCCCGCGCCGGCCTGAACCTGGGCAGCAACCACGCCTACCAGGTCATGGCGACCGAGGGATACCAGAGCCAGGGCAGCTCGGACATCAACGTCTGGGAAGGCGGCGGGGGCAACCCCACCACCGGGCCGACCACCGGTCCGACCACCCCGCCCGCGAACGGCAACTGCACCGCAGTGCTGTCGGCTGCCGAGCGGTGGGGTGACCGGTTCAACCTGAACGTGGCGGTCAGCGGCACCAACAACTGGGTGGTCAGCCTCGGGCTCAACGGCGGCCAGAGCATCCAGAACAGCTGGAACGCCTCGGTCAGCGGTACCACGGGCACCGTCACCGCCAGGCCGAACGGCAACGGCAACAACTTCGGCATCACGATCATGGCCAACAACAACTGGACCTGGCCGACGGTCTCCTGCCGGACCAGCTGACCCCGACCCAACCGACCCTTGCGGGTGGCGTGCCGGCCGGTGCCGGCGCGCCACCCGTCGTCGCGTTCAGGACACGACCCCCGGCCGGGTTTCGCGTGAGGCTGAACGGAAGGTCACGGGCGACCGGTGCAGGACTTCGACCTGGTCTTCACTACTGGCATCGATACCTCAGCGAGCCGCGGAGCCTGAACCGGCACCTCGTCCGGCTCTTGGCGCTGGCCGGGCTTCGTCGGGTCCACTTCCATGACCTGCGCCACTCGTGCGCGACGCTCCTCTACGAACAGGGCGTGCCGATCGAGCGGATTCAGGACGTGCTCGGGCACAGCTCCCCGGCCATCACCAAGCTGATCTACGTGGAGGTGACCCGCCAGGCGCAGCGCTCGACCACGGACAAGCTTGGCTATGCGTAGGGCTCAGAAAAGGGGTCAGGCCCAGTCCAACCGGACCGGGCCTGATCTCTTCTCGCTGGTGCGCCGCCAGGGACTCGAACCCCGAACCCGCGGATTAAGAGTCCGCTGCTCTGCCAGTTGAGCTAGCGGCGCTCGTTCGGCAACGGAGAGAAGATTAGCACCCCGCTGAGCCGGGCTCCAATCCGGTTACCCGGGTCCCCCCTTCGGTCGAGCTTACTGGACAAAGGCCCATAAATGCTCCAGCGCTACTGAGACAGGTGCGTGGGCGGAGGCGCTGATACGGCACGATGTCCGCCAGGTACGCGAGAACAGAGGTGGGGATGGCACGGTTCACGCGAGCCGGGGCGGTGGTGGGCGCTCTGACCCTGGCGGCGTCGCTGGCACTGACCGGGTGCGGCGACGAGCAGAAGAAGCCGGAATTCGTTGGCGGGGCCCAGGCGAGCACGGAGCCGAGCGCCAGCGCCGCTCCGGGCACGGCCGAGCCGTCGAAGCCGGCGACGCCGAGCGGGCCGGCGCTGACGTTGAGCCCGGCCAACGGCACGAAGAACAGGCCCGTGAGCACGGAGATCAGCGCCAAGGTCCCGGACGGCGGCAAGGTGTCCTCGGTGACCTTGGCCGCCGCCGACGGCAAGGCGGTGGAGGGCAAGCTGCGTACTGACGGTTCGGCGTGGGTGCCGAACGCTCCGTTGAAGTACGGCACCAGCTACACCGCCACGGTGACGGCGAGCGGGTCGGACGGCACGACCAGCCAGGGCACCAGCACGTTCACCACGATGGCCAAGCCGAAGTCGACGATCGGGTCGGGCCTGTACCTCTTCGACGACAAGAGCTACGGGGTGGCCATGCCGGTGGTCACCGAGTTCCACCCGGGCATCCCGAAGAAGGACCGGGCGGCGGTGCAGAAGCGGATGTTCGTCCACACCGACCCGCCGCAGCCGGGGGCGTGGCACTGGGTCGCCAACGGCACGCAGGCGTACTACCGCGCGCCTGAGTACTGGAAGCCGGGCACCACCATCACCGTGCGGATCGCGCTTGCCGGCATGCCGCTCAGCAACGGCAGGTACGGCGACATCGACCGCAAGGCCACGGCGAAGATCGGCCGGTCGTTCGTGATGAAGGTCGACAACGCCACCAAGAAGATGACCGTGTACGAGAACGGCACTGTCGTACGCACCATCCCGGTGAGCCTGGGCAAGAAGAGCACCCCGTCGTCGAGCGGCACGATGGTCGTGATGGAGAAGAAGGCGGCCACTGTCTTCGACACCCGCGACGACCCGAACCCGGCGAACCGTTATGTCACCGACATCGAGTTCGCCCAGCGGCTCACCTGGGGCGGCGAGTACATCCACGCCGCGCCCTGGTCGGAGCACGTGCAGGGGCGGCAGAACGTCTCGCACGGCTGCGTGAACGTGTCGACGGCGAACGCCCGCTGGTTGTTCGAGAGGACGCGGGTCGGTGATCCGATCACGGTGAAGGGCACTGAGCGCAAGCTCGCCGCCGGCAACGGCTGGACGGCGTGGAGCCTGAGCTGGTCGGACTTCGTCAAGGGCAGCGCGCTGCCGGTACCCGAGGGTGGTTCGGGTCCGGCTCTCTGAGCGACCGATGTTCCGCGCCGGCCCCCGCCCGAGGCGGGGGTCGGCGCGTACCCTTGCATCTGCCCGTGGCGCGACGGCGCCGGCGGCGGCCCTCGTCCCGACGCGGAGACGAGCCAGGCTCACGAATCGCCGATAATAGCAAGAATCCGACATTCATCGGCGTGTTCGGGTTCACCCTCGGCAACCGGGGCCTGCGCTGGCGCGTCAGTAAGAGACGATGGGGCAGGGACCACGACTGTGAGGACATCATGCGAGCTAGCCAGCACCAGCTGAACCGGCCCGGTGGGCGACGCCGCGTGTTCGCGGCGGGGCTTCTCGCCGCGGCGCTGGCCTTGACCTCCGCGTGCACCGACGGCGGCGGCAAGCCGTCCTCGTGGCAGGGCGGCGGCGAGAGCGCAGCACCGAAGGCGGCGGCGACGATCAGCGAACCGGCGGCCGACGCGAAGGACGTGCCCGCGTCGACAGGCATCACCTTCACCACGAAGGACGCCGTGGAGACCGCCGTCGAGCTGAAGGACGCGGCCGGCAAGGCCGTCGAGGGCGCGCTGTCCGCCGACGGCAAGACCTGGCTTCCGACGGGCGCCCTGGCGTACGGCACGAGCTACACCGCCACTGTCACCGCCACCGGCGACGACGGCCGCCCGGCCACCGCGACCAGCACGTTCACCACGATGGCCAAGCCCACCAATCAGGTACGCGTGAGCAGCTTCCTCGGCGACAACCAGGTGGTCGGTGTCGGGATGCCGCTGATCGTGAAGTTCAGCCGGGGCATCCCGGAGGACTACCGCGACGACGTGCAGCGCCGCATGACGGTGACCTCCACGCCGGCCCAGGAGGGCATCTGGCACTGGGTCAGCCCCACCGAGATCCGCTACCGGCCGAAGGAGTTCTGGAAGGCCGACAGCAAGGTCTCCTACCGGATCCAGGCCGGCGGCCTGCCGCTGGGTGAGGGCTGGTACGGCCGCGCCGACCTCAACGTGGACATCAAGATCGGCCCGTCGGTGATCATGACGGTCGACAACAAGACGAAGCGCATGACGGTGACCCGCAACGGCTCCGTGATCAAGACAATTCCGGTGAGCCTCGGCAAGAAGAGCACCCCTTCGTCCAGCGGGACGATGGTGGTGATCGAGAAGCTGCGCAAGACGGTCTTCGACACGTTCGAGGAGCTCGGACCCGAGGAGGGCTACCGCACCAAGATTGACTTCGCGCAGCGGCTCACCTGGGGTGGCGAGTTCATCCACGCGGCGCCCTGGTCCGAGGGCCAGCAAGGCAGTGTCAACGTGTCGCACGGCTGCGTGAACGTGTCGATGGCCAACGGCGAGTGGCTGTTCAAGAACACCCAGGTCGGTGACCCCATCACGGTCAAGGGCACCGAGCGCAAGCTCCAGAACGGCAACGGCTGGACGGACTGGAACATGAGCTGGGAGCAGTACGTCAAGGGCAGTGCCCTACCGTACGAGCCGCCGGCCGACCCGGACACCTCACCGACCCCGGACGGCGCCACCGCCCCGACGCCCACGCCCTGATCGACAGCGACGGGAGCCTTCTCTCCACGGAGAGGGCTCCCGTGTGCGCCGTCCCCTGGAACGACTCAGGCCCCCTCGTGGGAGGGGGCCTGAGCAGTGAAGCTAGCTGGGTGACTGATGGGAATTGAACCCACGACAACCGGGACCACAACCCGGTGCTCTGCCAACTGAGCTACAGCCACCATGCTGCCGTCGCCCGGTCGATCGCCCCGGGCGGGGTGCGGACCAATAATAGCCACACTCCAACCACCCACGTCCACCGGGTTGCCCGCTCCCCCGTGTGGCAGTCACAGACACCCCCGGTGTTAGGAAGGGCCCCTTCCTATACACCAGGCGTTAACAAGGTGCCCTTCCTTCGCCCGTCGGTTAGAGCTCGGCGGCGATCGCCTTCGCCGTGTCGACGTCGGGGCCGGGCAGCGGGACGAAGATCGTGCGCCGGTAGTACTCCAACTCCCGGATGCTCTCCCGGATGTCCGCGAGCGCCCGGTGCGCCAGGCCCTTCTGCGGCTGGCCGAAGTAGACCCGTGGGTACCAGCGGCGGCACAGCTCCTTGATCGACGAGACGTCGATCATGCGGTAGTGCAGGTGCGCGTCGAGGCGGGGCATGTCCCGGGCGATGAAGCCACGGTCGGTGGCGATCGAGTTGCCACACAGCGGCGCGGTACGCGGGTCCTTGACGAAGCTCCTGACGTACTCCAGCACCAGGTCCTCGGCCTCGGCGAGGGTGACAGCCGAGCGGCGGACCTCCTCGGTGAGGCCGGATTTGGCGTGCATCGTCTGGACGATCTCCGGCATCGCCTCCAACGCGGCCTCGTCGGCGTGGATCACCACGTCGACACCGTCACCCAGCACGTTGAGGTCGGGATCGGTGACCAGTGCCGCAACCTCGATCAGTTTGTCCCTGCCGAGGTCCAACCCGGTCATCTCACAGTCGATCCAGACGAGGAGATCAGCCACCGGCACAGCCTACGCGCAGCCCACACCCCGCGGCTGCGGGCTCTCGGCCGGGCGGACCGCTAGGGTTTCTCAAGTGCCAGCCGATCCGATAGCGCCACCCGCCGTCACCGACGACGATCCCGGCGGTCGTGCGGTGCGCCGGCTGGTCGCGGTTGTGGCGCTGCTGGCCGTGCTGCCGGCGCTCTACCTGCCCGGCCTGGTGCACAACTTCTTCGACCTGAAGATCTACATGTCGGCGATGGACTGGTGGACGACGGGCCATCCGCTCTACGACTACGTCCAGCCGGACCGGGTGCAGGGCGCGCTGTACTTCACCTATCCGCCGTTCAGCGCATTGTTGCTGTGGCCGTTCGGTCTGCTGCGGCTCGGCGTCACCGTGACGATCTTCACGGTGTTCACAGTTCTGGCGGTGGTGCTGACCACCCGGTGGCTGGTGCTGCCGGTGATCGCCCGGCACGGCCTGCCACGGACGTTCACACTGGTCGTGGCTGTGCTGCTGGTGCTGGCCGTGGAGAGCACCCGCGAGACGATCACCTTCGGGCAGATCAACATGTTGCTCGTCGTGCTGATCCTGGGCGACCTGCTGTTCGCCGTTCCGCAGGCGCGGCGCTGGGCCGGGGTCGGGGTGGGGCTGGCGACGGCGCTCAAGCTCTTCCCGGGAATCTTCATCGTGTACCTGCTGGCCACCCGGAGGTGGCGGGCCGCAGTGGTGGCGAGCGCGACCGCGGCGGCGGCGACGCTGCTCGCGGCGGCCATCGCCCCGAGCGACTCGTGGCGGTTCTGGACCCAGGAGTTGTGGGACACCGAGCGCGTGGGCCGCACCGACTACGTCGGCAACCAGTCGCTGTTCGGCCTGCTCAGTCGGTTCACCGCGCCGGAGAAACCCGACCGGGTGCTGTGGCTGCTGCTGGTGGCCGTGGTGGTCGGCTACGGGCTGTGGCGGGCAGCCCGCGCCGCGCGCGCCGGTGACCTGCTGACGGGTCTGACCCTTACCGGGTTGGTGGGCGCCCTGGTCAGCCCGATCACCTGGACCCACCACATCTACTGGTTCGTGCCGGCGATGGTGCTGCTCGTCGACGTGGCGCTCAGCGCCGACCGGCCGGACGAGTCACGTCGGCGCTGGTGGTCGGCCGCGCTCGCGCTGGGCACCACCGCTGTGATCACCTACGGGGTGGTGACCTTCCAGAAATGGGGCACGGACCCGGTCCGCACCCATGATCCGGTGGATTTCGTCACGCAGAACAGCTACGTGCTGCTCTGCCTGCTCCTGCTGGCAGCCCTGCCGATCCGATCGAGCCGGATCACCGAAAAATCGCATCAAATGGACAGAGTTCCCCGGTAGCCACGATCACGGCTAATCTGGTCTCATCTACCTCAAGCGTCGCTCGGGTAGCACCGATCCCCCGGTGAGAGCGGCCCTCCGCGTCGGCAGCGCGGAGGGCCGCTCGCCGTCTCGTCCACCACCACCGGCTGGGCCGTCGGCTCCGCCGCCGCGGGTGGCCAGGCCAGGCTCAACGTCACCTCGGGCGGGCGGGGCTGCCCGGACGCCTCGTCCAGGTCGCCGAGCGTGGCCGGTCGGCGGGCGGGCTCGGCGCCGATGGCCGAGCGGGGTCGCTCCCCCGAGCCGACCGGAGCGAGCTGCCGCACCGCAGGCATCGGCGCCGCGGCCCCGGGATCCCGGACGCCGAGGCCACTCAGCGAAGTGACCCCGAGCCGGCCGGCCAGCACCGGCACCTGGTCCGGTTCGACGACGAAGACCACCTCGCGGGGGCGCTGCGGTCGCAGCAGGAGCAGCACCGCGCCCACCACCAGCAGCACCCCGAGGGCGAGCAGACCCCACGTCGCCGGGCCGGTCCAGGTCGCCCGCAACTCCGCCCGCAGGTCCAGGGCGAGGTCGGCACCGCCGTCCGGGCGCATCACCACAAGACTCATCGGCTCACCGGCCAGGTCGCCGGCGGCCCACTCCAGCGAGCCGATCCCCTCGCGTACCCAGAAGGGGCGGCCCAACGGGCTGGCCGTCTCGGCGGCCGCCGGTGCGACGGACGGACCGGCCGGGTCCAGTCGGACCGGCAGCGGACCCCGGGCCAGCGCGACGCGGCGGACCGTGGCGTGCGGCACCGGCTCCAGCCAGCGACGCACCTCCGCCGTGGGTGCCAGGCCGATGAACGCCGGGCCGCCGGGGGTACGCGCGTCCACCCGCAGTCGGGTCTGGGCGGTACGCGCGAACGGCACCTCCTGCCGCAGCAGCCGGTCGAGGTCGCCGACGACGACGGCGTGCCCGGGTGTGCGGACCGTCTCGAACCGGGCCGTGAAGGCTCCGCCGGGATCGGCGTGCCGGGTCACCAGCCAGAGCCCACCACCGACGAGGAGCGCCGGAATCCCGATGACCAACAGCAGCACTCCGGCGATCCCCCGCACGAAACGCATTCGCACCGTCCCCCTCCGTAGCCAGATACCCGGCCGACCTTACCGACGTAGGCCGCCTGATCAGCGGATATCCACGGCACGGCCGGTTCCGGTCCGCCAGGAACGCGCTGGCCCGCCGGAAGGGAACTCCGGCGGGCCAGCGGGTGAGCGACGGGTCAGGACCGGGCAGCAGGCTCCCGGCGGGTCCGGACGAACGCCAGGCCGCCGAGCACCAGGCCGGCGAGGCCTGCGACGAGACCGGCGACGCCGATGCCGATCGCGGCGCCCTCGCCCTCGTCGTCATCGTCGGATGCGACGGCCGCCGCGGCGGGCGCGGCCGAAGCAGAGGCCGACGCTGACGCCGCCGGGGTGAGGGTGAGCACCGGCGCCGGGCTGTCCGGCTCCTCGCCGCCCGGCTGCGGCTCGTCGATCCACCGCGACACGTTGCCGTCCGAGTAGGTCTGGAGCGTCTTGAAGACCATCGACTCGACCTTGGGCAGCGGGCCCATCGAGACCGGGAACTCCTGGAACTGGCCGGGCTTCACCCCCGCGTCACCGGTCGCCGTCCAAGTGATCTTGGAAACGGCCTCGGTGAGCTGGCTGCCGTGCACCTCGATCGGCGGGTCCACCTTGCGCTTCTCGGTCGCCACCGTCCAGCCGGGCACCGGCATCGTCGACACCGACCCGACCGGCGCGTTCTCCGGCAGCACGACCTCCAGCTTGGTGGTCGACGCGGTGTCGCTCTCGTTCGGCACCCGGAACGCCACCCGGGCGTAGCCGCCCTGGGTCGCGTCCTTCGGGTTCACAGTGACGTGGGCGGACGCCGACCCGGCGAAGCCGAACACGGCGGTGGCGGCGGCGGTGAGCGCCAGGGCGGCAGCGGCGGTTGCGGTACGCCGGAGACGGGTCATGGGCTTGGTGGACCTCTCTAACGGATGGGCACGGTGGCGGTCACCGTGGCCTGGTCGATGTCGGACGTACGGACGGTGATCTTCAGTTGCCAGTCGCCTGCGGCCGGCATGTTGATGTCGCCGTAGGCGTGGTTGTCCGTCAGCGGCAGCAGCGGGACCTCGATCGGCTCGACGCCCGCCGAAGGCAGCGCCGCGGTCGCCCGCCACTCCACAACCGGCTGCGGACGGTTGTCCTTGGTGTACGCGTACAGGTGCATCGAGTTGTTGCCCCGCTCGGCCGGGTCCAGCTCGACCTGGAGGGTGAACAGCGAGCTGGACAGCGTGGCCGTGAAGAACCCGGCCTGGGTGCCGGACGGCTCGGCGACGGCAGTGCGGGCGGGCGTGGTCTGCACAAGGGTCGCCGACAGGCCCAGCACCACGACCGTCACTACCAGCTCCACCAGGACGGCCCGACGCACCGGCACCGGTCGCTGCGCCGCCGTGCGTCGGCGCACCAACTGCCGGGAGTACGCGGCCACGGCGATCACCACAGCGAACAGCCCGACCTTGGCCAGCAGCAGGCGCCCGTACGTGGTGGCGAACAGGGCCTCCAGGTTGCCGACCTCGATCAGCGCCTGGACGATGCCGCCCAGCAGCAGCGCCGAAACGGCGAGCGCCGCCCAGCGCGACCAGATCGGCAGGATTGCGCCCAACTCCCGCTCGTCGGCCTGCCGCAGCAGGAAGACGACGAGCATCAGCAGGCCGCCCAGCCAGACCGCCATGCTGCCCAGGTGCACAGCGTCGACCACCACGGAGACCGCCGGCGCCGGTGAGGCCGCCGCGTGCCCGGCCAGCGGCCAGGTCAACAGGGCTGCCCCGCCCAGCACCGCCAGGATGATCGCATCGGCCCGGCCGACCGGTCGGGCCAGCAGCGGCCGCAGCAGGAACGCCGACGCCGCGAGCAGACCGAGCCGCACCAGGTGAGCGGCACCGAATGTGCTGCCCAACACACTGGAGAACCCCTCACCGGTCACCTCGAACAGCCCACCTCCAGCGGTGTAGGGCACCTGCAACCACAGGTCGGCGACGGTGGCCACGGCGACCAGACCGAGACCGGTCCACGCCAGCCGCGACGGCCCCCGCCGGGACAGCCGGCTCGGCCACAGCGCGGCGAGCACCAGCACCGGCCCGACCAGCAGCACCAGACCGGCGTAGCCGAGGAACCGGGCCACCTTCACGGCGGTGCTCACCACCGGGTCGGCGCGGCTGTCGTCCCCGGCGTCGACAGGCGCCGCCGACGGCGCGCCCACCGAGTAGGTGAAGGCGCCGGAGACCGGGTGGCTGTCGGCGGAGATCACCCGGAAACTCACCAGGTAGGTGCCGCGCTCACCGCTCGGGTCCACCGGGATCGTCACCACACCGCCGTCGAAGGACGGCTCACCCCTGTCGGCCCGGGAGCCGTCGGGCGCGACGACCCGGATCTTGCCGGGAACCTTGCGGACCGCCTCGCTGAACGTGAGCACCACCTCGGCCGGCCCGCTGGGCACCACCGACGAGGCGGCCGGGCTGGTGCGGGACAGCACCGCGTGGGCGCTGGCCGGACTGGCGGGCACGATCAACAGGGCGACGACGGTGACCAGGAGGCCGGCGGCGGCAGTCAGCCGGGCGATCCAGCGGCGGGGGGCGACAGTCATGACGGTCATGGTCGCCGACGGACCGGGTGATCGGCGACCCGAGGCAGGCAGGTGGCTCAACTGTGCTCAGCCACCAGCGCCGCGCGTACGGAATCGCGTGTCATGCGCAGGTAGTCGGCGTCCGGAGGGAAAAAGTTCCCGACGTGTCGCAGACCATCCATGGGTCGAAGGACCCTGGCACTACGCCGGGTGCCGCGTAACCTGGTTTGTCGTGAGCCCCGTCGCGCGTGACTTCGGTGTCGGTCCGGCCGGTGACGTCGTCCGGGACGAGGCCACCGAGTGGGCGCTGACCGCCCGCCACGGCGACCCGGCGGCCCAGGCCGCGTTCGTCCGGCTGACCCAGGCCGAGGTCTGGCGCTTCGCCGCCGCCCTGGTGAGCCCGGACAGCGCCGACGACCTCACCCAGGAGACGTACCTGCGGGCATTCCGGGCCCTGCCGGCGTTCGAGGGTCGCTCCACCGCCCGCACCTGGCTGCTCGGCATCGCCCGGCGGGCCTGCGCCGACCACCTCCGCACAGTCGTCCGCCGCCGCCGGCTCGACGAACGCCTGGCCGGCAACGCGCACACCGACCACCCGCATCCGGACCCGGCCGGGCAACTCGGGGCCACCGACCTCGTGCGCCGGTTGAGCCCCGAGCGACGCGCGGCGTTCGTGCTCACCCAACTGCACGGCCTGTCGTACGCCGAGGCCGCCGCGGTCGAAGGTGTGCCAGTGGGCACCATCCGCTCCCGGGTCGCCCGGGCCCGAGACGAACTCGTCCAGGCGGTCGGCGACGCCCTCGCCGGCTGAGCCGGAACTTCCGGCGGAGACGGAACGACAAATGACCGTGACAGCACCCACCACCCCGGCCAGCCGCTGGTCACTCGTGCGGCAGTGGCTCGGCCTCGCGGTCCGGCTCGGCCTCGCCGCAGTCTGGTTGGTGGCCGGCGCGTCGAAGGTCGGCGACCTGGCCGCCTCCGGCCGGGCCGTGAACGCCTACCAGGTGATGCCGTACGACGTGGCGACAGTGATCGGCGCCGCACTGCCCTTCGTCGAGCTGGCCCTGGGCGTGCTGCTGCTGCTCGGGCTGGCCACCCGGCTCAGCGCGACGATCTCCGCCGTGCTGCTGCTGGTCTTCATCGCGGGCATCGCGTCGGCGTGGTCGCGGGGTCTGGCCATCGACTGCGGCTGCTTCGGCAGCGGTGGGCAGCTCGCCGAGGGACAGGCACCCAGTTACCTCCCGGAGATCCTGCGGGACCTGGGATTCTTGGTACTGGCCGGATTTCTGCTGATCTGGCCGCGTACGCCCGTCTCGGTGGACGGGTGGCTGTCCGCCGAACCGGCCGTGGAGGACGAGGATGAGTAGTCGCAAGGGGCAGCGGGACGCGGCCCGTGTGGTCCGCCAGCAACTGGCCCGTGAGCGTCGACGTCGCCGCACCATCTGGGTCTCCGCCGCCGCCGTCGCGGTGCTGATCATCGCCGGCCTGATCGGCTGGGCAGCCTGGTCCAGCCAACGGTCCGACGACTTCACCACCCCGCCCGGCGCCAACGCCGACGGCACCGGCATCGTCACCGGCGGCGGCCCGGTGACCATCGACGTCTACGAGGACTTCCTCTGCCCGGCCTGCAACCAGTTCGAGCAGACCAGCGGGCCCACCCTGGAACAGTTGGCAGCCGAGAACAAGGCGAAGGTGGTCTACCACCCCGTCGCCTACCTCAACCGCTTCTCCACCACCGCGTACTCCACCCGCTCGTCGGCCGCCTCCGGCTGCGCCGCCGCCGGCGGCAAGTTCCACGAGTACGCCAAGGCGCTCTACGCCAAGCAGCCAGCGGAGGGCGGCGCCGGGCTCAGCGACGACGAACTGATCGACATCGGCACCTCCGTGGGCCTCGACCGGGCCTCGTTCGGCGACTGCGTCAAGGAGGGCACGTACAAGACGTGGACCGAGCACGTCACCGAGGAGGCCAGCCGCGACAACATCACCAGTACACCGACCATCCTGATCAACGGCCAGCCGCTCGCCGACCGCAGCCCGCAGGGCCTCACCGCAGCCGTGGCGGCGGCCGGCAAGTGATCCGTACCCTGCTGGCCCGCGCCGGCCTGGTCGCCACCGCCGCCTGCGCGGTGACCCTGCTGACGGCGGCGCCCGCCGCCGCGCACGGCGCGGACGCCCCGGACGGCAGCGACTACCGCACCCGCGTCACAGACGTCACGCCCGCCCGGCCCGGCCTGGAGGTACGGGTCATCGAGGCGGGCGCCCGACTGGAGCTGACAAACCGCACCGGCCGCCCGATCGAGGTGATCGGCTACTCCGGTGAGCCGTACCTGCGGATCGGCCCCGACGGCGTCTACGAGAACACCCGCTCCCCCGCCACGTACCTCAACCGCACCCTCGCCGGGGACACCACCCTTCCCGCAGACGCGGACCCGGCCGCCCCGCCGTCCTGGCGCCGCGTCGACGACGGCAGCACAGTGCGCTGGCACGACCAGCGGGCGCTCTGGCAGGAGTCGGCACCACCGGCCGCCGTACGCGCCGCGCCCGACCGCGAACACCGCGTCCGGGACTGGACGATCCCGCTACGCGACGGTGCCGAGCCAGCGCGGATCAGCGGCACGCTGGACTGGGTGCCGCCGCCGGACGCGTACACCTGGTGGACGGTGACAATCGTGGGGGCGCTCGCGGTGGGGGCGCTCGGCCTGCTCGCCGCCGCCGCGCCGGCCGGCACGCGGGCTCTTGCCGCGCTGGGCGTGCTGCTGATCGTCGGCGGCACCGTCGCCGTGGTCTACCCGGTGGGGCGAGAACTGGACGCCGGCGCCCAGGGCGTGGGTGGCGTGCTCCTCGGGCTGCTGGGCGGGCAGTTGTGGTCGCTGCTCACCGGCCTCGGCGCGCTCGCCGCAGGCGCGTACGCGCTGGCCCGCCGCCCGGCCGCCGACTTCACGGTGGCGCTTGCCGGAGCCTGCCTGGCCCTCTTTGCCGGGGTGGGCAACGCAGCGGTGTTCGCCCGGTCCGTCGCCCCGGTGCCCTGGCCACCCGAGATCGCTCGCGTGCTGGTGGCAGTCGTGCTGGTCACGGGAGCCGGCGCGACCGCCGCCGGCGTCCTCCGCCTACACGCAGCCTCCCGAACCCCAACCCCAACCCCAACCGAAACCCGCACCTAGCGCCACGCCCGGCACCGCCCCGCCCGTGCCGCCCCCGCACCTCACCGCCCCGCGATCTTGCAGTTGCTGCCGCCGTATTCGCCGCGAAAGCCTCATACCGGCGACACAGAGTGCAAGATCGCGGGAGCGGGGTGGGGCGCGGGAGTGAGGGGTGGGAGTGAGGGGCGCTAGGGGCGCGGGGTGGGGGTGAAGCCGTGGGGGAGTTCCAGGCGGTGGCGGGCCAGCAGGGCCGGGTCGGTCAGCAGGTCCACGGTTGGGGCGTCGGCGACTATCCGGCCACCGTCCAGGATCACCGAGCGTTCGCACAGTTCCGCCGCGTAGGGCAGGTCGTGGGTGACCATCAGCAGGGTCACCGGGAGGCCCCGCAGGATCTCGGCCAGTTCCCGCCGGGCGGCCGGATCCAGGTTCGACGACGGCTCATCCAGCACCAGGATCTCCGGGTGCATGGCGAGCACTGTCGCCACCGCCACCCGGCGGCGCTGCCCGAACGACAGGTGCTGCGGCGTCCGGTCCCGGTGCTCGCTCATCCCGACGGCCGCGAGCGCATCGTCCACCCGGGCTGTCAGCTCAGCCCCGCGCAGGCCCAGATTGGCCGGCCCGAACGCCACATCCTCCGCCACCGTCGGCAGGAAGAGCTGGTCGTCCGGGTCCTGGAAGACGATGCCCACCCGGCGGCGCACCTCGGACAGGGTGGCCCGGTCCGGAGTGACGGTCAGCCCGCCGACGCTCACGCTGCCCTGCGTCGGGGTGAGGATGCCGTTGAGGTGCAGCACCAACGTCGTCTTGCCGGCGCCGTTGGGTCCCAACAGCGCCACCCGGTCGCCGCGCGGCACAGTCAGGTCCACGCCGTGCAGGGCCACATGCCCATCCGGGTACGCGTACCGGACGCCACGAACGTCCAGCGAGACAGCGGTCTGCACGACTCCGATCATGTCAGCACGACGGCGGCGGCGGCGATGGAGGCCGCCACCACCGGCACCGTCGCCGCGACAAGCCACTGGCCGGCGGTCGCCGCACCCTCGCCCTGCCACACGGCGGGCATCCGCCCCGTGTACCCCCGGGACAGCATCGCCAGGTAGACCCGCTCACCACGTTCGAACGCGCGCAGGAACAACGCCCCGATCCCGGCGGCGAACCCGCGCAACTGCCACAGGAAACGTGGGTCGTCACCCCGCGAGATGCGGGCCACCCGCATCCGCCGCGCCTCACCGACGAGCACGTCCAGGTAGCGCAGCATGAACGTGGCGATCTGCGTGAGCACCTGCGGACAGTGCAGCCGGTCCAACCCGACGATCAGGTCCCGGGTGGTGGTGGTCGCGGCCAGCAACAGCGAGACGAGGACACCCAAGGTGCCCTTGGCCAGGATGTTCCACGCCCCGTACAGCCCGTCCTCGGACAACCGCAGCCCCAGCACCTCGACCCGCTCGCCGGCACCGAGGAACGGCAGCGCCACGGCGAACAGCACGAACGGCAACTCGATCAACGCCCGGCTGAGCAGCCAGCCCGGACCCACCCGGGCCAGCGCCGCCACCACCACTACCAGCAGGGCGTACGCGCCGAACGCCCAGAACGCCTCGCGTGGGGTGGCCACCACGGCGATCGTGAACACCACCATCGCCGCGATCTTGACCTCGGGCGGGAGCCGGTGCACAGGCGAGTCCGACTCGCGGTACAGCACGTGCCCGTGACCGGCGCCCATCCGCGTACCCCCTGATCAGCCGGCGGTGCCGGCGCGGTGCCGACCGTCGTCGGCTGCCGCGTCGTCTGTAGCCGGCGCCTCGCCGGTGGCCGGCGTGGTGCCCGCAGCCGACGTGTGGCCCGCGGGCTGCGCGGTGCCCCGGCGGCGCAGCAGCCAGAAGCCACCAGCGCCGATCGCGAACGTCACAAGCACCCCGAGCACCCCGGACAGGCCCGTCGAGACGAAGCTGTTCTCCACGCCCCGCACGCCGTAGTCGGCGAACGGGCTGTCGCCAAGCTCGTGGTCCCGGGCCTGCTGCGCCGGGCAGCTGCCGCCGACGATGTTGTCGTCGGCGTCGACGGTGCAGCCCTTGAGCAGGGAGGAGTCCAACCCGTCCGGATGCGACGAGGCGTAGTTGCTCACGACCCCGGCCAACAGCAGGGCGACCAGCAGGCCGCCGGCCAGAAACGCCCAGGTTCGGTTCTTCATCGAACACCTCCGACGACCGGGACGGTGGGGGCGACGGGGGTGCGCAACGAGCGCAGCGCGTAGACCAGGTCGGGTCGCACCTTCGCCACTGTCAGCACGGTGGTCGCGGTGATCAGGCCCTCGCCGATGCCGATCAGCAGGTGGACGCCGGCCATCGTGCCGGCCAGGCCGGCGAGGTTGCCGCCCAGATCGGTGGTGCCGCCCAGCCAGTACTGGAGGACGAAGCCCTGCGACGCCACCACCACGCTGACGAGCGCCGCGACGAACGCCGTCACGGCAAGGCCGGCGCGCGTCCTCGGCAGCACCCGCAGCAGCACCGAGATCAGCAGGTACGCCGCGGCGGTGCCGAGCAGCGCCATGTTCGTGATGTTGAGACCGAGCATCGCCACGCCGCCGTCACCGAAGATCAATGCCTGTACGACGAGTACCACCGCCACACAGAGCGCACCGACCCACGGCCCGACAAGCATCGCGGCGAGCGCGCCACCGAGCAGGTGACCACTCACCCCGGCCGTGAAGATCGGAAAGTTGAGCATCTGCACGGCGAAGATGAACGCCGCCACCAGGCCCGCCATCGGGGCGAGCCGGTCGTCCAGATCCCGCCGACCGCGCAGGACGCAGACGGTGAGCGCGCCGAGCGCCAGCGCCGCGAAGATCGCTGCCACCGGACCGTCGATGATCCCGTTCGAGATGTGCATCGCCAGTGTTTCCACGCGACCTCCCACGCGTCAGCGGGCCCGATCCGGGCCGGCGTAGGTCAGCCTATTTCCCGGGACTTGCTGTTGCCATAGTTTGGCAACAATGGATGGCCCTCATCACCATCAGCGCCCGCGAGGCGGTGCTGACGACGACGCATCTCCCGGCGGTAGGGTCAGGCCATGACCGCGCCCGACCGCCTCTCCCCCGGTGACCCCGCGCCCGAGTTCACCCTCCCCACCGACACCGGCGCCCAGCTCTCCCTTGCCGAGCTGCGCGGCCGCAATGTGGTCCTGTACGCCTACCCGGCCGCCATGACCCCCGGCTGCACCAAGCAGGCCTGCGACTTCCGCGACTCACTCGCCTCCCTCCAGGCCGCCGGCTACGAGGTGGTCGGCATCTCCCCCGACAAGCCGGCGAAGCTCGCGAAGTTCCGCGAGCGCGACGCCATCACCTTCCCGCTCGTGTCGGACGAGGACAAGGCAGTGCTCACCGCGTACGGGGCGTACGGCGAGAAGCAGCTGTACGGCAAGACCGTGACCGGGGTGATCCGCTCGACATTCGTCATCGACGCCGACGGCAAGATCGAACGCGCGCTCTACAACGTCAAGGCCACCGGGCACGTCGCCAAGCTGCGCCGCGACCTCGGCCTGGACTGACCTGTCACACCGGGCCGCTACCGTGCGTCAGTGGTCCGATACAAGTACACGCCCGAGGCGCTCGCCGAGGCAGCCGCCGCCGCGCGCAACATCACGGAGGTGATGCGGCTGCTCGGCGTACGCGTCAGCGGCGGCTCGCACGCGCACATCAGCCGCCAGCTCAAGCGCTTCGGCATCGACACGTCGCACTTCACCGGCAACACGGGCCTGCGAGGCGTGCGGCGCACCACATCGTCACAGCTCCTGGTCGAGCTGCCCGAGGGCTCCCGCCGGACGCCGGGGACGCGATTGAAGTGGGCCCTGAGCACACTCGGCGTGCCCGAGGAGTGCGAAGAGTGCGGGACCGGGCCGGTCTGGCGGGGCGTGCCGCTGACCCTGCACGTCGACCACATCAACGGCGACTTCCTTGACAACCGGCCACCGAACCTGCGGCTGCTCTGTCCGAACTGTCACAGCCAGACCGCGACCTACGCCGGCCGGGGCAAACGAGCTGACGATCTCACCGTTCCCGTGCGCGCGGCGGCCGGTGGCGAGGATTCCTCCCCCGAGACGGCCGGTTCCCATCGTCGCCCGACGTCGCGGGCGGAACTCGTCGAGCTGTTCGCCCGGATCGACGCGCAGCAGATCACGGCCCTGGCAGCGGCCCAGCACCTGGGCTGTCACCCGGCGTCCCTGCACAAAATGCGGCGGGCACTTGAGCAGGAGGGCCTGCTGACACCGCGACTGAATCGCCGCTGGCGTTCGCTGGCACACCGCGACACGGTGATAGAACACGCGCTGGCGAATCCGGACGTCGGGCCGAAACGACTGTCGGAGATCCTCCGCGACCTGCCCGACGGACAATGCACGCTGAGTCACGGCTCGATCTCGGCCATCCTCAGAGAGGCTGGGCTCAACACCGTCGAAGCCAGACGCTTTAGAATCAGCACGTTGGCGGGAGTGGCGTAACGGCAGCCGCGCAGGTCTTAGGAACCTGTATCCGAAAGGATGTGGGGGTTCGAATCCCCTCTCCCGCACCATCTGCCAGCGCGTTCACGGGCTGCGCACGCTGTCGGCCGGGTCACAACCCCGGGCCGATCGTGCGACTGACCAGCCAGGATTGGCGCCGTGAGTCTGCGTTTCGTCCTCGACCCCGACCTGTCCCCACGGCTACGCGACGAGATCGTCGCCCTCTGGGTGGACGTCACAAACGCCGGTGGCGCGGTCGGCTTCGTGCCGCCGGTCACCGCCACCGACGTCCGTACGATCGCCGACCCGACCTTCGCCGGCATCGCCGGCGGGCCGGACCGGCTGCTGGCCGGGTACGACGGCGACCGACTCGTGGCGGTGCTTGTCTTCTGCGACAACCGGTTCCCGCTCAAGGCGCATTGGTGCGTGCTGAAGCGGGTGATGGTCCACCCGGACACTCAGGGCACGGGCTACGGGTCGGCGCTGATGCGTGAGGCCGCGCGGCTGGGGCGGGAGTTGGGTCACGAGGCGCTGCACGTGACGGTGCGTGACGGACTGGGTCTGGACGGGTTCTACCGCCGTCTCGGTTACCGGGAGATCGGCCGGTTGCCGGGCGCGCTGCGGGTGGCGCCAGGAGACGACCGGGACGAGATCCTCATGTGGCTCGACCTGACCCCGACCGACTGACCGCTCAGCCACCCCGACCGCCAGTCGGTCAGCCACACCCAGCCCAGCCGACTGACCGCTCAGCCACACCAGCGGGCGGTGGGCCTTGGCGGGCGGGTGGAGGGCGTTCCGGCGACCGAGGCGTTCGCCTGCGCCACCTCCGCCGGCCGGCGCGCGGGTGTCGGCGTGGACGCTGGTCGGGTGGTGGCCGGGCGGGCCGACGCGGGCGGTCGCGCTGTCGCGCGCGCGGTGCCGGGCTCGTACATCCGCACGACGCTGGTCTGCACCTGGCCGGGTGTCATTCGGATGCCGGACACGGTGACCTGGTGTCCGTACACGTCGCTGACCCGCACGCTGAACGGGCCGGGACCGGCACCGGAGGCCAGCAGCCAGTAGTTGTAGTCCTCCCGGGCGGTCGCCCGCCACGGGCCTGTCGTGCCCTGGCGCACCTCGACGGCGCGCAGCGGGTTGCCGTGGTTGCCGATCCGGATGGCGAACCAGAACCGCGACGCGCCTTCCTTGATCCGGAAGGTGAGCGGGCTGGGCAGCGGCGGGTTGACCACGGCACGGTAGGTGATCGGGACGAGGCCCTGGACCGGGTCGGCGATGCGGGCGAACGCCTCCCGGGAAAGGTCGAGGTGCCCGGTCTCGCACTCCGGGCACTGATCCATGATCAGGACGCGGACGGTGCCCTTCGGGCCGGTGACGTCGAGGAAGCCGCCGCAGGCGGCACCGGCGGCGTACTCGCTCGGGCCGAGCGCCACGTAGAGCCGGTTGGCCGGGACGGCCGGGTTCGAGCAGTTGCCGCCCCCACCGTTGGAGTCGTAGAAGGTCGCTTTGCCGCTGTGGGTGGCGGTGCCGGTGGGTGGTGCGGCGGCGAGGGTCCGGCCGGCGGCGCAGGCGGGGGTGGAGCCGGAGCGCAGGGCGAGGGTGAGCCCGAGCGCCGCCGCGAGCACTGTGACGCCGGTGGCGACGAGCCAGGGCAGCGGGCCGGGCGTGGATGTCGGCGGGTTGTCCGGGGCACGGTCCACGTCGAGTTCGATGTCGACGTCGGTGCTGCCGACGCCGCCGGGAGCGCTTCCGTCGGTCACGTCGGCGATGCTGCCGGACCCGCGGGCGGGCGAACAAGCCGGCTAAGCGAAAGCTAAGACAGCATCGACGGACGGTGACCGGCGCGTTCCTTCTGGAGGCCGGCGGTCAGCGTGGCCAGGCTCTGCAACTCGCCCGCCAGGCCCGGCCGGGTCCGCAGGACGTCCTCCAGGCGGGCCCGCCACAGCCCGGTCTCGACCGACGCGCGGGTGCCGTCGGGGTCGTGCCGGAGTTGGTCGCGGGTCCGTTCGAGCGACTCCTGGCAGGTCGGCCCGAGCAGGTCACCTACCTGAACGCTGAGCCAGTCGAACAGGTCTCCGTCGCGTGTCGCGCCGACGAGCACCCGGGCCGCTTCCCATGCCACCCGGGGCTGATGCAGGGCCACCATGGCGTCACCTCCAGATTCGACAATCATCGATCGGGGCCGCAGGCGCGGCAATACCTGGCCGGTCAGGGTTCGATGACGATGGGATCGCCGACGTGCAGGGCCGCTGTCGACAGGCACCAGGTGCAGTCCGAAGAGGAGCTTCTGCCTGATGTTGCGGTGGCGGCCGAGGGTGCGCAGGGGTTCCTTCGTGCGTACCCCGGTTTCCTGGTCTGTGGTGGTGACCACGCAGCGGTCGCACGGCCCGGCGGCGCGCAACAGCAGGTCACCGATGCGCAGCGATCGGCCGGCCCAGTCGTCCTCGGCCCACGCCGGCGCTCCGTCGACCACCAGGTTGGGCCGGAACCGGGCCATTGGCACCGCCTGCTCGCCGGCCTCGGCGAGCCATCCGTTGAGGGCGTCGAGGGAGGCGGAGTTGGCAAGCAGCAGCGGGTAGGCGTCGGCGAAGCTGACCTGGTCGCCGGTGTCGTGGTCGCGTTCGTCGACGGCGAGGTGCCGGGCCGGTCGGGCCAGCCAGACGAGCCGGACGGGCCGGTGGAGCAGTTCGCCGAGCCAGGCGTCGGCCGCCGGGCCGGCGGGTAGCGCGGGCACCGGGATCTTGCGGTGACGGAAGGTGCGGACCGGTACCGGGTCGCCGCCTGTCGGCTCTGGCACGTCGAGGTCGGGCTGCCCGTCGGCGCGCAGCGTCAGGCCGCCTGGGCGCACTGTGGCGCGCAGGCCGACCAGCCGGGTGGTCTCTCGTTGGGTGACGCCGACGCCGGCGGCGTCCACCACCATCCAGCGCCGGTCGCCGGCCAGGCCCCAGGGCTGCACGAGCGCGCCGTCGTGGTCGAGGCGGTGACAGCCCTTGACGGGGTACGTGTGGATCGAGGTCAACCGCACCCGGCTACCATGCCACGCCGATGCCGTCGCCGGGGTACCAGTGGTTGGCGGGGCTCTCCCGGTAGGCGAGGAACCGGCGGCCGGTGCGTTCGGCGTGCTCGGCGAGCACGTTGGTGCTTGTGACGTTGTCGGTGAGCAGGATCGCGCCGGGTGCGAGCTTCGGTTCGATCGCGTCGAACTCGCGCTTCTCGTGGGCGCGGCTGTGGTCGCTGTCGTGCAGGAACAGGTCGACGGGGCGGTCCAGCGCGCCGATCGAGGCGATCGAGTCGCCGATGACCAGGTCGACGACGTCGGACCAGGGTTCGCTGCGGGCCAGGTAGCCGGCTTCGGGGTTGATGTCCAGCGAGGTGACGCGGCCCGGGTGGCCCTCCTGGGCGTTGCGCAGCAGGGCGGCGGCCAGCACGCAGGTGCCGAGTCCCTTGTCGACGCCCGTCTCGACGATGTGCGTGGGACGGGTGGCTCGGACGATGGCGTACCAGCCGATCCGGCGGGCGTAGCGGACCTGCCGGTCGGCCAGGCCGCGTCGGGCGGCGCCCGCGGTGGTCCGCTCGATGTGCTGACGCAGCACCTGATCGGACTCGATCTCGCCGAGCCATTCGCGGACCTGAGTGACCGGTCGGTCACAGACCACGCTCACGAACCAGGCCAGGTGGTTGCGGCTCAGCTTGGTCAACTCGTACGTGTAGTTGTGATGTTCACGGGAGGTGACAAGCCACCGGGCCGAGACGCGCAGCACCTTGGCGTCGTGGCGGGCGACACGGGCGAGCCGCTTGGGGAACGCGGCGACCGGGGCGAGGGGCGTGCGGGCGATGGCCCGTCGGAGCTTCGTTGCGTCCACGGCTGGTTCATACCAGGTTCGCGCCACCGTGTGTCGGAAAACTATTCAGTCGTCATGCGGACCGCGCTGGCAGTGACAGGGGTACCAGGTCGTAACGCGAAATCAGTAGCATCGCGCCTATGCAGTATCGCCAGGAGTACGCGGAGCCCGAGACGGAGTTCATCGCGGCGCAGTCACCATCGGAACCCACGACGGAGGCGCCGCCGAAGCGCCGTCGCCGGTGGCGGAAGGTCGTTCTGATCACCTTCGTGGTCCTGGCGTTGCTCGCCGGCAGCGGCATGGTCGCCGGAGGGCTCTACTTCCGTTCCATCAATTCGGGGATCGAGCGCGTCGACGCGTTCGGCAACGTGCCCGAGGCCGAACGACCGCAGGTGGCCGAGAAGGCCAAGGGCGCGATGAACATCCTCATCCTCGGCAGTGACACGCGTGACCCGGAGAACACCGGCGGTTCCCGCACCGACACCATCATCCTCGCGCACCTGCCGAAAGACCGGTCCAGCGCGCAGCTCATCTCGATTCCCCGGGACACGTGGGTGCCGGTGCCGCGCTCGAAGGAGGGCCGGGGCGGTCGGGACGCGAAGATCAACGCATCGTTCGCGTGGGGTGGCATTCCGTTGATGGTGCAGACGGTGGAGAAGTTCACAGGCGTACGCATCGACCACGTGACGATGGTGGACTTCGCCGGTTTCAAGGAGATCGTCGACGCGCTCGGTGGCATCGACATCACTGTGGAGAAGGGGTTCACCTCGACGCACTCGCTGAACCCGGACAGCCGACGGACGTTCAAGGCCGGCACCCAGACGTTCGACGGCGCGGCCGCGCTCGACTACGCCCGCGAGCGGTACGCCTTCGCGGACGGCGACTTCAGCCGGATCAAGCACCAGCAGCAGGTCATCAAGGCGATCCTCGACAAGGCGGCCTCCGGTGGCACCTTGGCCAACCCCGGGAAGTTGAACTCGTTCGTCCGGGCCACCGCCAACGCCGTCGCGGTGGACGAGTCGATGTCGCTGGTGGATCTGGCGATGGAGTTGCGGCACCTGCGCAGCGGCCAGCTCGGCTTCTACACCTGCCCCACAAAGGGCACCGGCATGATGGGCACCGAGAGCGTGGTGCTCGCCGATGTCGCGAAGGCCCGCACGCTGTTCGACGCGGTACGACGCGACTCGGTCGACGAGATCACCGCAAACCAGCCCAGCTCCTGACCGACAGGGCGCAGTTGGATTCATCCAAACGGCCCTGTTGACTGATGCGATGTGGTCATATTCTGCCTTCGCCCCGGCAGACATTCGTGTCGCCGTGGCACCACGGGGAGGGACACACATTGATGTCGAGCGAATCGACATCGACAAAGCTCGCTGAGAACGCGCCTGAACGCGCGCTCTCGGCGGACCACGTCGACAAACATCAGGGCCCGACGGCCGTCGACCAGAAACCGGATCTCGACACCACGACGGTCCTGCCGTACGCCAGTTCGCGTACGTCGAAACGCACGAACCCGCTGCGCGCGTGGATGCTCGCCGTACCGGTCGATCTGGCCGCTCTCCTGGCGCCGCTTCTGGTCAACGACCAACGCTACTGGCGCGGCACCCTGGCCATGGCCTGCGTGACCGTGGTGATCTTCGCGGTTGGCGGCCTGTACCGGCCACGGCGGCATCTGAGCATCCTCGACGAGCTGCCGAGCCTGAGCGGGCGTCTGCTGGCCTCCGCCTCCATCATCGCGATCATCGCCGCGACCCGGCACGACTCCGCCACATACCTGGCGGGCTTCATGCACGGCGTCGCACTATCCGTCGTGCTCGTCATCCTGGGTCGGGCACTGACCCGGACCCTCGTCATGACGGCCCGGCGACGGCGCTGGGTGGAGCACAACGCGATAGTGATCGGAGGTGGGCCGATCGGAGTCGAACTGGCCCGCCTGCTGCGCCGCTACCCCCAGTACGGGCTCCGCTACGTTGGCTGTGTCGACACAGTGCCGCGTGGCGCCGGGATCCAGCTCGCCGGCAGCCTCGACGACCTGGAGTACCTGGTCCGTCTCCAGCGCTGCGACGTGCTGATCCTCGCGGACCCGGCCAGCTCCGAGTCGACGGTGATGGAGGTGCTCCGCCGGCCGCTCAGCGCTGCCTGCGACCTGTGGGCTGTTCCCCGGTTGTGGGGCTCCCGCTCGGCAGCGGGTAACCCGGACCACATCGGCGCCATCCCGATCGTGAAGATCGGCGACACCACGCTCTCCGGCCCGCGGTGGGCGCTCAAGCGCGCGTTCGACGTGGCCTTCGCGTCGCTGTCCCTGGTGGTGCTCAGCCCGGTGATGCTGCTCTGCGCCATCGCCGTGCTGCTGGAGAGCGGCGGCCGCGGCGGCATCTTCTTCCACCAGGAGCGGATCGGCAGGCACGGCAATCCCTTCCAGGTCATCAAGTTCCGGTCGATGCGCCCGGTCAACGAGCACGAGTCGCAGACGAACTGGTCGATCGCCCACGACAAGCGGGTCGGCCCGGTGGGGCGGCTGCTGCGACGTACCTCCCTGGACGAGCTTCCCCAGTTGTGGAACATCGTGCGCGGTGACATGAGCGTGGTGGGTCCGCGGCCGGAACGTCCGTACTTTGTGGAGAAGTTCTCGGCGGAATACCCGACGTACGCGATGCGGCACCGGGTGCCCGTGGGTCTCACCGGGCTCGCGCAGGTCAGCGGCCTGCGCGGGGACACGCCGATCTCCGACCGCGCCCGGTTCGACAACTACTACATCGAGAACTGGTCGCCCTGGCTGGACGTCAAGGTGCTGCTACGGACCGTGGCGGAGGTGTTCCGGGCCGGCGGTCGCTGACGAGCGGAACCCCGCCCGGCCGCAGCACCGGCTTCTGACGCGACGGCGTGGCGTGGGATCATCGTCCGTCCACGGTGTCACGGGGAGGGAACGGACTCATGGCCCACGAGGACAGCGCGGACCGACCGGGTGGTCGGGCTGTCAGCCGTCGCTCGGCGTTGTTCCGGGGCGGTGCTGTCGCTGCGGGCGTGGGCACTGCGGCTCTGGGCGGTGCGGCGGCCGCCAACGGGCTCTCGTCCCTGGGTGACGGCCGGGTGGTGAACGTCCGCGACCACGGTGCGACGGGTGACGGCGCTGCCGACGACACCGACGCGCTCCAGGCTGCGATCGACGCCGTACGCCCCACCGGTGGGATCGTGTTCCTGCCGCCCGGCGTCTACCTGACGCGGCGTCTGACACTGCGATCCCGGGTGCACCTGCGCGGCTCCGGCGGCGATGCGACAGTCCTGCGGCTGCGGGCGGGCGCGAACTCGGCGATCCTCGAGTCGGAGGGCTTCGCCCGTCTGACGGGCACCCGCTCCGACGCGGGCATCACCCTGTTCAGCATCCGCGACCTCACCCTCGACGGCAACAAGGAGCAGAACCCTGCCGGCGGCTACGGGCTGCGGGTGTACGGGTACGGCTACGAGATCACCGAGGTGATCATCTTCAACTGCCGCAACGACGGCATCTTCAGCGAGTGGGGTCCGACGGCCGCTCTGGCCGCGCCCTCGCACCAGATGGAGGCCCGGCTCACCGCCGTACGGGCACACGACAACGACGGGCACGGCATCGCCTTCCAGGGCCCGCACGACTCGATGTTCCTCAACTGCGTGGCCTTCGAGAACGCGGGCGCGGGGTTCCGGGTCGCCGGCGACTCGACGGGTACGCAGATGGTGAACTGCCACGCGTGGGGCATCCGGCAGGACGTGGCGTTCGACCTCGCGGCAACGAGCGTCGGCTGCGTCAACTGCTACGCCGACCTGAACGGCGGTGTGGGCGTACGCATCTCGCGCAGCGACTGCCGCTGGGTGGGCGGGTTCGTCCTGGGCTACAACGAGTCGCACCCGAACCCGGAGATCGGCGTGCAGTTCGCCCCGGGAACGCAGCCGGACGAGCCGTCCGGATGCGTCGTCGACAGCAGGGTCGTCAACTGTGGGACCGCCGCCGTCGACTTCGGCGCCGACCGTGGCCTGTCAAACGTCCGGGTCAGCATGTTCCAGCCGGGTGCCCTCGCGGACGGCGGCGGCCGCATCGCGGGCACCGGTCGCGGCTGGATCGGCAACCCGGCGTCGTCGACCCAGGTGGAGATCGTGCAGGGGCTCGGCGACGCCGACCGCAACCTCGTCGTACGTCCCGCGTTCGACCTGCGGTCGCAGCCCACCCCCGACCGTCCGTCGGGTGGGAGCGTGCGTGTCTTCGCCCGCGAGGTCAACGGCCGGACCCAACTGTGCGCGATCTTTCCGAGCGGCGCCGTCCAGGTCATGGCCACCGAACCCTGACCGTACGTCAGACCGGGGCCGAGGATGCCGTCGCTCGTGTCGCCCGGTGGGCGCCGACGTGCCCGGGTGGGCGCGCGTCCGCCGACGTCGACTCGGCCGGTGTCTGTCGCATCCGCCCGAGGAACCACACCACCACAAGCGCCTCGCAGAGCAACAGTTGGAGCACGAGGTCGGACACGTCGGCCGCCCAGACGAGCGCCACGGCAACCCCTGCGAACGCGATGATCCGCGATCCGATGGCGGAGGCCAGGTAGCGACGCGGACGGGCCCAGGTCATGTGGCGGACGGACAGCCAGGTGGAGACCGCGAGCAGCAGCTTGTAGAGGCAGTAGCCAGCGATCGCCGCGGCGCCCACGGCGGCCAGGTCGGGGGCGAGCAACCGGCGTACCTGTTCGCTGGCGAGGACCACCACCGACACGCCGAGCCACGCCACGAGGGTCAACCCGCGGGTCACTGTGCGCCAGCGTGCCGTCCGGCCGGCCACGATGTCCTCGCGGGTGCTGGCCGAGAGCACCACGTGGAACGGGCCGAATACGAGATCCAGCGCCCGCAGCACCACCACTGCTGTCTGCCCCGCCGCGGCGCCCGCCACCGACGGCAACGCGATCGTGTACGCCAGATCGGCAAGAGCCGCCACGCAGTAGACCGAGCCGACCGACAGGCTCTGCCGGGCACCTGGCCGGATCGTGCCGACCGAGGCGACCCGGGATCGCAGCGTCACCCAGGCCAGCACGGCGAGCTGCGCGGGCACGGCGGCGATGTCCACCCGCACGTCGGCAGAGAGGAGGAGCACACCGCTCACCAGGGTCCCGAGGGCGGTGAGCTGAGGGATGAGGTTGGCGCTGCCTGGGGATCGGGTACGCGCGCAGGCCCAGAACATCGCCTCCACCGGCAGTTGGAGGAGCACCGGGGCGACCACGCACAACCGGTCGGTGATGCTGCTGTCCGGCAGCGCAACGGAGACCGACAGGAAGGCCACGGCGGCGACCGGCAGCGCCACCAGGGCGGACACACGTCGAGCCCAGCTCTCCAGACGCCAGTCGTCGGGGACGACTCCCGCCGACAGCGGCCGGCCGACAAGCGCCTCCATCAGCGTGTACGGGATGGCGAGCAACGTGCCGAGTAGCGCGACGAGTGCCAGCCGGTCGTTGTCGGCCCACGACGCGTAGAGGAACAGCGCCACGCTTGACAGCCGGGTGAGCGCCTGCACGGAGATCTGCGACCGTTGCAGACGCAGCACCGTGGTGGAGAGCATGCGCACGATCACCACCTCCGGTTGTCGTCGGGGTGCCGGTGTTCCGGGCGGGTCACCGGCAGGACAGCGGTGCTGTCGTCGTCCCTGCGGCCGTACGACGGAGGCGGTTGCTGGTGGCGCGGTGCCGCGGAACGCTGCGGGTCATCGCCCCTGCGTGCGGAGCGCTGCGGCGGGAGGATCACGGTGTCGGCGTCGACGGGCTGCCGCGCGACCCTCTGCGGTTCCACCCGGGGCAACACCACCGTCTCCGCCTCCACCCGGGGCAGCACCACGGTCTCCGCGTCGACAGGCCGCCGTCGCTCGGGCGGTCGGGCCGGCGGGTGCGCGACGGGCGGGACCGCCGGCGCCTGTCGCACCTCGACGGCGGGCGCAACGGGCGCCGGCGGCAGCGGGTCCAGGTGGTTCCCGTACGCGACGAAGACCGCGAGACACATCGTCGCGCCCGTGTACTCCCAGGCTTCGATGACGAGGAACGCAGCCGAGAGGCCGGTCAGGACGGCGAGATGGGAAACGGCGGACGGGAGCGTTGAGGCGTACCGCCAGAGTCGGACGAGCAGGTATCCGATCCCGGCGATCAGCACCACCATCATCGGCAGCCCGTACTGGAGGGCGACGCTGACGAAGTAGTTGTCGACGAAGACCTGCCCGCCGGAGGCGGCTCGCGACACCGTCGCCGCTCCGGCGGCACCGATGCCACGGCCCCAGAGCGGAAGGTCACCGTCGAGCAGCCCCGACCACACCTCGAAACGCTGGAAGAGGCTGCGCGCACCGGTCGCGCCGACGGCCACGAAACCGACAGTCACGCACGCCACGACACCGAGCCCGACGAGGCGGGCGCGGCGACGAGCGGCGGCGCCGCCGGAACGGTTGCCCACGGCGGCGGCGATGACCCCGCCGACGACGAGCAGCGCACCGGAACGGGACGTGCTGAGCGCGAGGCAGACAACCGCCGAGACCGCGCCGACGTGCCACGACCAGCGGGTGGGCCGGGCGCCGGAGGTCAGCCAGAGCGCCACGTAACCGAGCAGGAACGCGCCGGCGAGGATGCCCAGCTCGGCGTTGACCTCGGTGAGGCCGGGAGCCCGGAACGTGTCGCCGATGTAGCGGATCGCCCGGCCATCTTCGAAACCCCACTGGACGAGCTGCTGCGGCCCGATGATCAGCTCTGCGACGGTGGCGACGCCGTTGGCCATCAGCAGCCAGGCGGCGACTGTCACGATCCGGGTCATCCCTGGCGCGCCAAGGCCCAGCAGGGCCAGCAGGAGAAGGAACGGCAGCACTGTGAGCCGGAGCCCGGACAGGGTCTGCCCCGGCCCGTGGTGCGCGATGCCGATCAGGCTCCAGACGCCCAGCACCAGAAGGCCCACGCCGACGCCGACGACCTGCCGGCGGCTCCAGCCACCACGCAGCACGCAGCGCAGGGCGTGCACGCCGGCTATCGCCGCTGCGGACAACCCGAGGGCGTACTCGCGACCGCCGAAGGCGTCACCGACAATCCCCTCCACGCCGGCGAGGCGCAGACCCAGCGGCGCGTTCAGCACGACGAGGACGTACGCGAGGCCCGGCAGTGGAAACACCGCGAGCGCGGCGAACACGACGACGAAGGCCGGCAGGAGCGGCGGGGCACCGGCGAGCAGGCACACCACTGTGGCCACCGGCACGGCGGCAACCGCGCCGAGCAGGACCCGCACCGTACGCCAGCGGATCGGGCCCGGCGACCGCACCGCGCGCCGACCGGCCGTCATCGTCTTGTTGCCGGGACTCGTCGCCGTCCCGCGTCGTCCGCGCGCAGCGCGGTGTAAGCGTCGACAACAGCGTCGACGTGCCGGTCCCAGTTCAGCTCGCGCCCGTCCCGGGCCGCGGCAGCCGCGATCGTGTCGTAGTCGGCAGGCGGCATGCTGGCGGCCCGACGCAGGGTCTCGGTCAGCTCCGCGCGCGTCCGGAAGATCCGCAGGGATTCGTCCGATGCCATCGGCGGCCGGGCCACCTCGCTGGAGATGATCGGGCGGCCGGCCCGCAGCGCCTCGACGCACGAGATCGGGAAGTTCTCGGCCCACTGGCTGGGGAAGACGAGCCAGCCGGCCCGCGCCATCGCTGCCTGCTTGCCCGCCGCGTCGAGAAAGCCCAGGTATTCGAGGCCGGGCAGTTCCCGCGCCGCCGCCTCGACGTCGGCCCGGCGTGGGCCGTCCCCGCCGATGAGCAGTGTGGCGCCGTCCTGGCCGGCCACCTCCCGCCACGCGGCCAGCAGCAGGTCGATGCCCTTGTGCTCACTGAGCGCACCGAGGAACAGGAACACCGCAGGGTTGCCGGCCGGCCAGGACACCGGGCCGCCGGTCTCCGGCACGGCGAGCGGTACGACAGTCCCGCCCAGCGTGGACCCCTGCGGAAGGTGCCGCTGGGCGATGTCCCGGGTACGCGCGGCCGGCCACAGCAGCGAGACCCCGCGCAGTTGCCGGACCAGCCACGCCGACCGGGCTCGCAGCAGGCGGTCGGTCAGGTCTGACCTGCCCTGGTTGGCGAGACTGTTGTTCGGGTCGGCTACGGCGTAGTCGTGGACCGTGTGGCAGGTCGGCCACGTTCTGGCGATCCGGGCCAGCGGCAGGACGCCCAGGCCCTGCCAGTTGTGCACGTGCACCACGTCCGGGGCGAAGTCGCGCAGGGCGTTCAGGCGCAGGCCGGTCGGGTCGGCCAGGTCACCGAGATGGGTGAGGACCTTGCCGAGCCTCGGGTCGGCGCCGCCCAGGCGGGCCGAGATCCTCGTGTCGACGGGCGCGTCGGTGGGCAGGCTGTGCGGCGACGGGCGGCTGAACACCTGCACCTCGTGACCGCGGTCGACGAGCGCGGCGGAGAGGTCCCGCACGTACTGCTCCGCGCCGCCGCGGATCGCGAACGACGAGTGGACCATGGCGATCCGCACTGCTCAGGCCTGCTTTCCGGTCGTCTGGGACAGGGCACGACCGTCCTGGTCGGCGTCGAGCAGGTGCGCCAGGTGAGCGGTCGCGTCGCGCCAGGAACGCCCGGCGGCACCCGCCCTCGGTCGAGGACCTCCCACGGCCTCGCCCACCGCCCGGACCAGCGCCGCCGCCGTCCAGGTCGTCATCCGTTCGGCCCGACCGTCGGTCGCCTCCAGCAGGGCGGGGTCCGGTGAGATGACTGTGGGTGTGCCCAACCGGAGCGCCTCGGCGGCCGGCAGCCCGTACCCCTCGAAGTGACTCGGCATCAGGAACGCGGCGGCGTTGGCGACGGCCGCCGCGTAGTCGGCGTCGGAGAGCCTGTCGAGCAGCACCACCCGGTCGGCCGCCGGGGACGCCGCCACGGCGTCGGTGAACCGGTCGATGCGCTGACCGCCGGTGAGCACCGCGAGCACCAGGTCGGGAAGGTCGGCCAGAGCCTCGACGGCCAGCTCGACCCCCTTGTGGGCCGCGTGGCCGGCGACCAGGAGGTACTGGCGCACCCCGCCGGTGCGGGCCGCGAGTTCCGGCGGAAGCGCACCGGGTACGACGTCCACGTCGCTGCCCGGATACCAGACGGTGGCCCGGTTCTCCGGCACGCCGTAGAGCCCCAGGAGGTCGTGGCGGGTACGGGCGCTGACGCAGAGCAACTGCCGGGACCTGTTGATCGCCGTCGCGTAGCTGGCCCGCCGGTACTGCCGCACCGACGTCGACAGGTCGTGCGGCCAGAGCCGGAAGGCGAGATCGTGGACGACCGTGGTGACCGGCAGTTGGCTGCCGACCATGGCGACCGATGGGCTCAGGGAGAGCACCTGCGCACCCGCCGGCTCCTGCCGGGCCTCACCGGTGACCCGACGCAGGGTCGTGGTGGCGGACGCGACGGCCCGGGCCCGGTCGCCGGCCTGCCGGCTGACCACCGCCACCTCGGCGGCGGCCCCGGCGGGCACCTCCCACGTCGGGGGTACGGCGACGAGCCGCAGCCGCTGCCCGGCCGGCCAGTGCCGCACGACCTCGGTGAGGACGCGGGTGATGCCGCCCGGACCGACACCGCTGCAGTCGACGATGGTGTCAGCGGGTCTCATGCGCGATCCACTCGCCCATCTCGTGCTGGAACCGCTGCGGTGAGAAGGCCATCGCGTGTTTGCGGATGCGCGCCGCGTCGAGTTCGCCGACACGGCGTACGGCGGCGGCGTGGTCGGCCGGTCGCATCGAGCCGATCAGGAAGCCCGTCTCGCCGTTGACGACAGTCTCCAGCAGGCCGCCGGTGTTCAGACCGATCACCGGCGTTCCGCACGCCTGCGCCTCCACCGGGATGATGCCGAAGTCCTCGTGTGCCGGGAACAGCAGCGCGCGGGCGCCCGCGTAAAGCTCCCGCAGCCGCTCCCGGGAGGGCCGCACCTCGAAGGTCACCGGCACCCCGACGGTGGCGGCGAGCCGGCGCAGCCTCGCCTCCTCCGGCCCGGAACCGGCCACGACAAGGGGCAGTCCCGACTCGGCGGCGATCTCGATCATCAGGTCGAAGTTCTTGTACGGGATCCAGCGCCCCACACCCAGCAGGTAGTCACGGGCGGGTTGGACCGGGGCCTCGGCGAAGTACTCGACGTCGACGGGCGGGTGGATCACGACGGCGTCACGCTTCCAGAACCGCTGGATCCGCGCCTGCACCTCGCGGGAGTTCGCGGCGTACGCCTGCACGTGCCGGCTGAGCCGGACGTCGACAGACTGGAGCGCCTTGCGGGGGCCGCTGAGCAGCGCGCCCGAGCCCCGACCGTCGAAGTCAGGGCTCCAGACATAGCGTGCCGGCGAGTGCACGTAGCTCAGGTGCCGGGTCCGTTCCGGCGGGCCGAGCCGCACGGTGTGGGCGAACGCGTGGCTGGACGAGATGACCACGTCGTAGCGCTCGTCGCCGACTGTCCGCCAGGCCAGGGGCATGAGGGGCAGCGCGAGGGCCTTGCTGCGGCGCAACGGCGTCTTGGCCAGCCACGTCTCGTGCAGACCGAGGCGGTCCACCTCGACGTCCCGGTCCGCCCAGAGCACGATGCGGCGCGCGTGCGGCACAAGGTCCGCGATGGCGAGGAACACGTTCTCCGATCCGCCTGTGGCGCCGAACCACTCGTGGACGACCGCCACGGAGCGGTCGGCGAGCAGCGGCGTCGACGCCGGGGGCGGCACGGTCGGCTGGACGTTGTCCAACGAGGTCATCGTTCCTCACTCATGTCAACGGTCGGCTCGCCGGGCGTACCTCCGGTGCCGGTGTCAGCTGTTGCGGCGCCACAGGTCCCGCAGCGCGTCCCAGTTGCCCGCGATGCCGGCCTCGCACAGGGTTTCGACGTAGAAGGCGCCGTTGACGTCGTCGCGGTCCCACCACACGCCGCACACGGTCCGGCCGTCCCCGCCCTTGAAGGCGTACTCGACGTAGCTGCCGGGTGCGCCGGTCACGCCGCCCGTCGTCCGGGTGGCCTCGCGCAGCCCCGGCGCCAGCGCGCCGCCGGCCAGGTTGAGCTGCTGACGGTACGCACGCGCCGCGTCCTTCTCCGCCTTCGCGGGGTACAGCGCGAAGTGCACGGAGGCTCCGCCGTACCGGCAGAAGACGTGGCGTCGCTCGTCGGCCGGCAGCGGCGGACCGCCGACCTCGGTGTCGACGGCGCACCCTCCCGCGGCGGCCAGCCAGGGCTCTGCAAGCGGCGCGAGGTCGCCGTCGAACTTGGTCTTGTTGATGGAGAACTGCGTCGCCTCGAACGGTGCGAGCGAGGCGTTCGGCGCCGGCGCTTCGGGCTCGTCGTCGGAACGGTTGACGCCGCCGACGAAGAACCCGGCGGTGCCGGCGGCCAGGACGAGCACCACGGCGGCGACAGCGAGGAGCCACTTGGGCCGCTGCGGGGGCCGCTGCACGGGCGCGATCCGCCGACCCGTACCGCCGAACGGATCCTGCGAGGGCGACTGCGGCGGCAGGCCGTCGGATGCGGACGCGGAAGCGGATGCCGAGCTGTAGGTCGCGGGACCGTAGGTCACAGGGGCCGGGCTCTGGGTCGCCGGTGCCGGGCTGTGGGTCGCGGGTGCGGGGCTCTGCGACGGTACGGGTGAGCCGGGCGCACCCGAGACGGGCTGCGACGGGCTGGACACCGGCTGCCCGGAGACCGGGTTGGTGTGCACCGCCCAGGGAAGTTGCGGCATGTGCGCCACCAACTCGGGCGCACCGGAGACCGGCGCTCCGCTGGCCTGCTGCGGCACACCGGAAACCGGCGGGGCCGAGGCAGGCGGTGCTGAGGCAGGTGCCGCCGAGGTGGGCGGCGCCGACATGGGTGGCGCGGAGACCGGCAGGTCGGGCACCGGCTGGTAGGCCATGCCGAGGCTCTGGAAGAGGCGCTGCGGCGCGTTCCCCTCCTCGGCCCGGTAGGCCACCCACGGGTGGGCGGCGGTCAGGTTGGCGTGCGCGTATCGGTGACCGCCGGCGGCCTGCGCCAGCGCGTTCGCGGCGTTGCCGAAGGCCACCCGCCAGCGCTCGTCGGACGCGGCGACGCCGTCGAGCACGGCCACCGTGGCGAACTGGCCCTGCCCGTCGACTGCGGCCCACGCCTTGCCAACCTGGCAGGCGCCCAACATGTGGGTGTACCTGTACGGGTTCTCCGGCTGCATGCCACTCCTCCGCTCGACCGCCGTGCGGATCCTACAGAGGTGGTGCCATCGCAGCGTCCCGCCGGTCGGCGGTGCGACAGGTGAGGGCCCGGCGGGCAGCCCAGCCACCCCTTGCCCTCTGAAAGTTTTCATGCATAGAGTCGCGGTGTGAATGAGACAGGGGTCGAGGCGTCGGTGGAGCAGGTGCTCGACCTGTTCGACGGGGTGCGGCTCACCCCGACCCAGCGCCGCATCGCGCACTGTCTCGTACAGCACGGCCCGGCGGTGGCGTACCTGTCCGCGGCGGAGGTCGCCGAGCTGGCCGGGGTCAGCCAGCCGTCGGTGACCCGGTTCGCCGTCGCGCTCGGCCACGACGGCTACCCGGCGCTGCGCCGCCGGCTGCGAGGCCTCACCACTGCCAGACCCGGTGGTCCGGCGGACGCCGGAAACGAACTCCAGCAGGCGGTACGCGCCGAGATGGGCAACCTGGACCGGCTGGCCGGTCAACTCGCCGACCGGGACCGGATCGCCGAGACCGGCAGGCTGCTCGCGGCCAGCCGCCCACTGCCGGTGCTCGGCCTGCGTGCCGCCGCACCGCTTGCCGCGTACTTCGCCTACTTCGCCGCCAAGGTGCACCCGGACGTGCGGGTCCTCGACGACGGCGGCAGCCTGCTGACCGACCGCCTCGAACAGGCCGCCGAGGCCGGCGCTTCGGCGGTGCTGGCCTTCGTGCTGCCCCGCTACCCCCGCGAGACCCTTGACGCGCTGCGCGACGCGCGGGCCACCGGCCTGACCGTCGTGGCGATCACCGACTCGCCGGTCAGCCCCGCCACCGAGCACGCCGACGTGGTGCTGCCCGCCGCCGTCGGCGCCCAACTCGTCTTCGACCTGCACACCGCCCCGATGACCCTGGCCATGGTGCTGTTGCAGGCGATCTGCGACGCCGCGCCGGCCGACACGCAGCGCCGGCTGGAAGCGTTCGAAGCCTCGGCGGCCCGCCGTCAGTTGTTCCTCGGATGACCGGAGGAGACCAGAGATGACAGAGCCGATCCGTGCCGCACGGGGCAGTCAGCTGACCGCCCGTGGGTGGCAGCAGGAGGCCGCACTGCGGATGCTCATGAACAATCTCGACCCCGAGGTGGCCGAACGCCCCGACGACCTCGTGGTGTACGGCGGCACCGGCAAGGCGGCGCGGGACTGGCCGTCGTACCACGCGCTGGTCCGCACACTCACCGACCTGCGCGAGGACGAGACGATGCTCGTGCAGTCGGGCCGGCCGGTGGGCGTGCTGCGCACCCACGAGTGGGCGCCCCGGGTGCTGCTGGCCAACTCCAACCTGGTCGGCGACTGGGCGACCTGGCCGGAGTTCCGTCGCCTCGAACACCTCGGCCTCACCATGTACGGGCAGATGACTGCCGGCTCGTGGATCTACATCGGCACCCAGGGCATCCTCCAGGGCACGTACGAGACGTTCGCCGCGGTGGCCGCCAAGAGATTCGGGAGCACCCTCGCGGGCACGCTGACGCTCACCGCAGGCTGCGGCGGGATGGGCGGGGCGCAGCCCCTCGCGGTCACCATGAACGGCGGCGTCTGCCTGATCGTGGACGTGGACCGCACCCGCCTCGACCGCCGGGTGCACGACCGCTACCTGGACGAGGTCGCCGACTCGCTGGACGACGCGGTGCAGCGGGTGCTGGCCGCGAAGCGGGACCGGCAGGCGCTCTCCGTGGGCGTGGTGGGCAACGCCGCCGAGGTCTTCCCCGAGCTGCTCAGCCGGGGCGTCGAGATCGACATCGTGACCGACCAGACAAGCGCCCACGACCCGCTGTCGTACCTGCCGGTGGGAGTGGATCTGGCCGATGCCCGCGACTACGCGACGGCGAAGCCCGCCGAGTTCACCGACCGGGCGCGGGCGTCGATGGCGCGGCACGTCGAGGCGATGGTCGGCTTCCTCGACGCCGGCGCCGAGGTCTTCGACTACGGCAACTCGATCCGTGGTGAGGCGCAGCTCGCCGGCTACCCGCGCGCCTTCGACTTTCCGGGCTTCGTGCCCGCGTACATCAGGCCGTTGTTCTGCGAAGGTAGGGGTCCGTTCCGGTGGGCGGCGCTGTCCGGCGACCCGGCCGACATCGCCGCCACCGACCGGGCGATCCTGGAGCTGTTCCCGGAGAACGAGTCCCTGGCACGGTGGATCCGGCTGGCCGGCGAACGTGTCGCGTTCCAGGGTCTGCCGGCGCGAATCTGCTGGCTCGGCTACGGCGAGCGCGACCGGGCCGGCGTGCGGTTCAACGAGATGGTCGCCTCCGGTGAACTCTCCGCCCCGGTGGTCATCGGTCGGGACCACCTGGACGCGGGCAGTGTGGCCAGCCCGTACCGGGAGACCGAGGCGATGGCCGACGGCTCCGACGCGATAGCCGACTGGCCGCTGCTCAACGCGCTCGTCAACACGGCAAGCGGGGCTTCCTGGGTGTCCATCCACCACGGCGGCGGGGTCGGCATCGGGCGGTCCATCCACGCCGGGCAGGTCTGCGTGGCCGACGGCACCGCGCTCGCGGGGCAGAAGATCGAGCGGGTGCTCACCAATGACCCGGCGATGGGCGTCATCCGGCACGTGGATGCCGGCTACGAAGGCGCCCGCGAGGTAGCCGACCGCACCGACATCCGCGTCCCGATGACCGAGCAGTAAGGAAGGGCACCTTGTTATCGGATTTTGTTGTAGAAGGGGCCCTTCCTAACAAGTTCCGCACCCTGTGGGACGAGCTCGCCCCGATCGGGCGGGACGCCGACAGCGGCGGTTACCTGCGCTACGCGCTGACCGAGCCGGAGCGGGAGCTGCGGGCCTGGTTCCGTGCACAGGCGCAGCAGCGAGGGATGCCGGTCACCGAGGACGGCAACGGCAACCTGTTCGCGCACTGGGGCGACCCGGAGGCCGCCGACGCGGTGCTGACCGGCAGCCACTTCGACTCGGTGCCGCACGGTGGGGCGTACGACGGGCCGCTCGGCATCGTCAGCGCCTTCCTCGCCGTGGACGAGCTGCGCGCCGCCGGCGTCACCCCGATCCGGCCACTGGTGCTGGCCGCGTTCGTGGAGGAGGAGGGGGCCCGCTTCGGCGTACCGTGCCTGGGGTCGCGTCTGCTCACCGGTGCAATGCCTGTCGATCGCGCGGCCGGGCTGCGCGACGCGGCCGGGGTGAGCTTCGCCGAGGCGCTCGGCGACCGGCCGGCGGGCGCCCGCCCGGAGCTGCTGGGCCGGTTCGGCGCGTTCGTGGAGCTACACGTCGAGCAGGGCCGCGCGCTCGTCGAGGCGGACGCGCCGGTAGCGGTGGCCAGCGCGATCTGGCCGCACGGCCGCTGGCGCTTCGACGTGACAGGCGAGGGCAACCACGCGGGTACGACACGGATGGCCGACCGCCGCGACCCGATGCTCACCTACGCGTTCACGGTGCTGGCGGCCAACAAGGAGGCCCGGTTGCGCGGCGCGCACGCCACTGTCGGCAGGGTCGCCGTCGAACCGAACGCCACGAACGCCATCCCGTCGAAGGTGACCGGCTGGCTGGACGCCCGCGCCGCCGACCCGCAGACCCTCGCCGACCTGGTCGAGGCCGTACAGGGCAAGCTCGCCGAGCGTGCCCGCCGCGACGGTACGGAGGTGACGGTCACCGAGGAGTCGGCCACAGCGCTTGTCGCCTTCGACGGTGGACTGGCCAGACGGCTGGCCACGCTGCTCGACGCGCCGGTGCTGCCCACCGGCGCGGGGCACGACGCGGGGGTGCTGGCCGCGCATCTGCCCACCGCGATGCTGTTCGTGCGCAACCCGAGCGGGGTGTCGCACTCCCCCGCAGAGGCCGCCACCGACGCCGACTGCGCCGCCGGGGTACGGGCGCTGGCCGACGTGTTGGAGGAGCTGACATGCCGCTGACAACGCAGACGATTCAGCTCCACAGGAGGCGAGGAGCATGACCACCTCCCGTTGGCTCGCCGAGTACGCCTGGCTGCCCGAGGACTCCGAGCCCACGCCCGAGGTGCTCATCGAGGTCGAGGACGGCCGGATCACCGCCGTCACACCGCTGCAGGGGTCCACCGGGCCGGAGGCCGGGGTGGAGGTGCTGCGGGACGCCACCCGGCTGCCCGGGTTGACAGTGCCCGGCCTGTCCAATGTGCACTCGCACGCCTTCCACCGCGCCCTGCGTGGGCGTACCCACGGCAGCCGGGGTGACTTCTGGAGCTGGCGCGACCGGATGTACGCCGTCGCCGACCGGCTCGACCCGGACACCTACCTGGCGCTGGCCCGCGCGGTCTACGCCGAGATGGCCCTGGCCGGGATCACCTGCGTCGGGGAGTTCCACTACCTGCACCACCGGCCCGACGGCGGCGCCTACGACGACCCGAACGAGATGGGCGCGGCACTTGTCGAGGCCGCCGCGCACGCCGGCATCCGGTTGACCCTGCTGGACACCTGCTACCTGACCTCCACAGTGAGTGGTCAGCCGCTCGCCGGACCGCAGCGCCGCTTCGGTGACGGTGACGCCGTCCGGTGGGCCGAGCGGGCCTCGGCGTTCCAGCCGACTGACTCCCACGCTCGCGTCGGCGCGGCCGTGCACTCGGTGCGGGCGGTCCCCGCCGACCAGCTGCGCACTGTCGCCGACTGGGCGCGAAGCCGGCACGCTCCGCTGCACGTACACCTGTCGGAGCAGTACGCCGAGAACGACGAGTGCCGGGTCGTGCACGGGCGCACACCCACCGCGCTGCTCGCCGAGCACGGCGTGCTCGGGCCGGACACCACCGCCGTACACGTCACCCACCCGACCGGCGCTGACCTGACACTGCTCGGCGACAACCGGACCGGGGTGTGCCTCTGCCCCACCACCGAACGGGACCTCGCCGACGGGATCGGCCCGGCCCGGCAGATGGCCGATGCGGGGCTCCGGCTCAGCCTGGGCAGCGACAGCCACGCGGTGGTCGACCTGTTCGAGGAGGCGCGCGCCGTGGAGCTTGACGAACGGCTGCGCACCCGCCGCCGCGGCCACTTCACCTCCGCCGAGCTGCTGGCGGCGGCCACCGCCACCGGCCATGCCGCGCTGGGCTGGGCCGACGCCGGGCGGATCGCCGTCGGCGCCCGCGCCGACCTGGTGACGGTCCGACTCGACAGCGCCCGCACGGCAGGGGTGCCGCCGGTGGGCGTGTTCTTCGCGGCGTCCGCCGCGGACGTCGACCAGGTGCTTGTGGACGGCCGGGTGGTGGTTGCCGAGGGCAGGCACCTCACCGTCGACGTACCGGCCGAGCTGTCGGCGTCGATCGAGGCGGTGACCCCGGCGTGAGCGCGAGCATGAGCAGCCTGCTTGTCGACAACATCGGGGAGCTGGTCACCAACGGCGTCGGCGAGGGTCCGCTGGGCATCCGCCGCAGGGCGGCAGTGCTGATCGAGGCGGGCCGGGTGGCCTGGGTCGGGCCTGCCGCGTACGCGCCGGCCGCCGACCGGCGGATCGACGCCGGCGGGGCGGCAGTGCTGCCCGGTTTCGTGGACAGCCACGCGCACCTGGTGTTCGCCGGTGACCGGGCCGCCGAGTTCGCCGCGCGGATGGCCGGCGAACGCTACACCGGCGGCGGCATCCGGACCACAGTCGGCGCGACCCGCGCCGCCAGCGACGACGACCTGCGGGCCACAGTGCGCCGGCTACGCGGGGAGGCGCTGCGCCAGGGCACCACCACCATGGAGATCAAGAGTGGGTACGGGCTGACGGTCGCCGACGAGGCACGCTCGCTGCGGATCGCCGCCGAGACCAGCACCGAGACCACGTTCCTCGGCGCTCATGTGGTGCCCGCCGAGTACGCCGACCGTCCCGACGACTATGTCGGGCTGGTCTGCGGGCCGATGCTTGCCGCCGCCGCACCGCACGCGAAGTGGATCGACGTGTTCTGCGAGCGGGGCGCCTTCGACGTCGACCACGCCCGCGCCATCCTCGCCTGCGGGCAGGCCGCCGGGCTTGGCGTACGGGTGCACGCCAACCAGCTCGGCCCCGGCCCCGGTGTCCAGCTCGGGGTGGAGCTGGGCGCGGCCAGCGTCGACCACTGCACCCACCTCAGCGACGACGACGTGGCAGCGCTGGCCGGCACCGCCAGCGACGACGGGTCCGGGACCCGCACTGTGGCGACCCTGCTGCCCGGTGCCGAGTTCTCCACCCGCTCGCCCTACCCGGACGCCCGCCGGCTGCTCGACGCCGGTGTCACAGTCGCGCTTGCCACCGACTGCAACCCCGGCACGTCGTACACCTCGTCGATGCCGTTCTGTGTGGCCCTCGCGGTCCGCGAGATGGGCATGACCCCGGCGGAGGCCGTCTGGGCCGCTACCGCCGGCGGGGCTCGGGCGCTGCGCCGCGACGACGTGGGTGTGCTCACCGCCGGCGCCCGGGCCGACCTGGTCGTCCTGGACGCGCCCTCGTACCTGCACCTGGCCTACCGGCCGGGTGTCCCACTGATCCGCCAGGTCCTGCTCAACGGAGTGCCGCAATGACGACCGTGACCATCCACCCCACCGGAATCTCCGCCGACGACGTCCTGGCCGTGGCCCGCGGCACCGCCACTGCCGTCCTCGACCCGGCCACCCGGGACGCGATGGCGACCAGCCGCGCGATCGTGGACGGCATCGAAGCCGCGGGAAGGCCCGTGTACGGCGTCTCCACCGGCTTCGGCGCGCTGGCCAACACGTTCGTCGCGCCGGAGCGGCGTGCCGAGCTTCAGCACGCGCTGATCCGCTCCCACGCCGCCGGGGTGGGCGCCCCGATGCCGCGTGAGGTCGTCCGCGCCATGATGCTGCTGCGCGTACGCTCGCTGGCCCTGGGCCGCTCCGGGGTCCGCCCGCTGATCGCCGAGGCGCTTGTCGACCTGCTCAACCACGACATCACCCCGTGGGTGCCCGAACACGGCTCGCTTGGCGCGTCCGGTGACCTGGCACCGCTGGCGCACTGCGCGCTCGTGCTGCTCGGCGAGGGCTGGGTGCTCGGCCCGGCCGGTGAACGGCAGGACGCGGCAGAGGCGCTTACCGCCGCCGGGCTCAAGCCGATCGAGCTTGCCGCCAAGGAAGGGCTGGCGCTGATCAACGGCACCGACGGCATGCTCGGGATGCTGCTGCTTGCCATCCACGACGCGGCGCACCTGTTCGCCATGGCGGACGTGACGGCCGCGCTGGCCATCGAGGCGATGCTCGGTTCGGAGCGGCCGTTCCTGCCGGAGCTACACGCCATCCGGCCGCACCCCGGTCAGGCCGCGTCGGCCGCGAACATCCACCGCCTGCTCCAAGACTCCCGGGTGATGGACTCGCACCGCGACGACCTGGCACACGCGGTGCAGGACGCGTACTCGATGCGCTGCGCCCCGCAGGTGGCCGGCGCGGCCCGCGACACGCTGGACTTCGTCCGCACCGTCGCCGCCCGGGAGCTGGTGTCCGTCGTGGACAACCCGGTGGTGCTGCCGGACGGTCGTGTCGAGTCGACAGGCAACTTCCACGGAGCGCCCCTCGGCTTCGCTGCGGACTTCCTGGCCATCGCCGCCGCAGAGGTTGGCGCGATCGCCGAGCGGCGGGTGGACAGGCTGCTGGACGTCACCCGCTCGCGGGAACTGCCGGCGTTCCTCTCCCCCGACGCCGGCGTGAACTCCGGGCTGATGATCGCCCAGTACACGGCTGCCGGCATCGTCGCCGAGAACCGGCGGCTGGCGGCCCCCGCGTCGGTGGACTCGCTGCCCACGAGCGGCATGCAGGAGGACCACGTCTCGATGGGCTGGGCGGCGACAAAGAAGCTACGCACCGTGCTTGACAACCTCACCAGCCTGCTGGCCGTCGAGTTGCTGGCCGGCGTACGCGGGCTGCAACTGCGGGCGCCGCTGGTGCCGTCGCCGGCCGGCCGGGCCGCCGTGGCCGCGCTCGGCGGCGCGGCCGGCGAGCCCGGCCCGGACGTGTTCCTCGCCCCGGTACTGGAGGCCGCCCGCGCGGTGCTGGCCGGCCCGGAGCTGCGTGCCGCAATCGAACGGGAGGTCGGCCCACTGGGCTGACCTTCGCAGGCCGCTGTCGTCCGCCGCGGGTCAGGCGGCGGACGACAGCACATTTCACGGTTCGCTGTCATCCGCTGCGGGTCAGGCGGCGGGCGGCGGCTGCCGGTCAGGCGGCGGGCGGCAGCACCTTCGCCACCAGCTTCGCCAGCTCGCGCAGAGCCTTGCCGCGGTGGCTGACCGCGTCCTTCTCCTGCGGGGTCAGCTCGGCGTTGGTGCGCTCCAGTCCGTCGCCCAGGAAGATCGGGTCGTAGCCGAACCCGCCGTCACCGCGCGGCGCCCGCAGGACCCGCCCGGACTGCCGGCCGTCGACAAGGTGCTCCTTGCCGCCAGGCAGCACCAGCGCCACGGTGCACACGAAGGACGCGGCCCGCTGCTCGTCCGGCACGTCGGCGATCTGGTCCAGCACCAACTGGAGGTTCGCCCGGTCGTCGCCGTGCTTGCCCGACCAGCGGGCGCTGAACACGCCAGGCATCCCGTTCAACGCATCCACCGCGAGCCCCGAATCGTCGGCGATCGTCGGCAACTCCGTACGCCGGCAGCCCTCCCGGGCCTTGATCAGCGCGTTCTCACCGAACGTCAGGCCGGTCTCCGGCAGCTCCGGATATTCCGGTACGTCGTCGAGCCCGAGCAGGGCGATCCGGTGCGCGCCCAACGCGCCGTCCAGGATCCGCTGAAGCTCCACAAGCTTCTTCTGGTTACGCGTGGCAAGCAGGACCTTGTTCATGCTGAGTCACCTTCGTTCGCGACTGCGGGGCTCGCAAGCTCACTCCTCGCGCTCACCCAATCACCTTCGTTCGCGACTGCGGGGCTCGCAAGCTCACTCCTCGCGTCGCAAGCTCACTCCTCGCGCTCACGCGAGCGCCTTCCGCTGGGCCTCGGCCAGGTCCGCGCAGCCCGCGACGGCCAGGTCGAGCAGGCTGTCGAGCTGGTCGCGGGCGAACACGCCCGCCTCACCGGTGCCCTGCACCTCGACGAAGTCACCTGCGCCGGTGCAGACCACGTTCATGTCCACCTCGGCGGCCACGTCCTCCTCGTAGCAGAGGTCCAGCCGCGCCTCACCGGCGATGATCCCCACGCTGACCGCGGCCACCGAGCGGTGCATCACCTTCTCCGGCTTGCCGGCCAGCGCCTTGCGTGCGGCGAGCCACCCCACGGCGTCGTGCAGCGCCACGTACGCGCCGGTGATGGCCGCCGTCCGGGTGCCACCGTCGGCCTGGAGCACGTCACAGTCGAGGACCACCGAGTTCTCGCCGAGCGCCTTCAGATCGATGCAGGCGCGCAGGCTCCGCCCGATCAGCCGGGAGATCTCGTGCGTCCGGCCGCCGACGCGGCCCTTGACGCTCTCCCGGTCGGAGCGGGTGTTCGTGGCCCGGGGCAGCATCGCGTACTCGGCGGTCACCCAGCCGAGCCCGGAACCCTTGCGCCAGCGGGGCACCCCCTCGGTGACGCTCGCCGTGCAGAGCACCCGGGTGCCGCCGAACTCGACGAGCACCGAACCCTCCGGATGGGTGCTCCAGCCCCGGGTCAGAGTCACCGGTCGAAGTTGATCGGGCCCTCGCCCGTCAGGTCGCGCCATGCCTGCACCCTATGCGGTGCGGCGATCCATCTCCCCCGGGGTGCCCCGGCGTCGCGCCCGGCGGGAGTCAGATGTCGTAGCTGGCGCCGGCCCGGACCACCTCGACCGGCCCGGTGTACGCGGAGGTGGCCGACTCCAGCGTGTGCGCCTCGCTGCCCCACGCCGCCACCAGATGCGTGAGCAGCAGCCGACCCACAGCGGCCTTCGTGGCCGTCTCGCCGGCCTCCCGACCGGTCAGGTGCAGATCCGGCGGATTGTCGACGCCGTCGAGGAAGCTCGCCTCGCAGAGGAACACGTCGGCGTTCTGGGCCAGCCGCAGCAGTTCGTCGCAGGGCGCGGTGTCGGACGAGTAGCACAGCGAGCGACCGCCGTGCTCCAGCCGCACCCCGTACGTCTCCACGGGATGGTTGACCCGGTCGACGGTGACGGTGAACGGGCCGATCGGGAAGGTGCCCGGCTCCAGCGCGTAGAACTGGTAGACGTCCTCCACAGTGCCGTCGTCGTGGTACGCGGCGCTGAGCCGGTCAGGAGCGCCGGCGGGCGCGTACACCGGCAGGGCCGGATAGGGGCCCTCCGGGGCGTAGCGGCGGACCACCACGTACGTCACTGCGTCGAGGATGTGGTCGCAGTGCAGGTGGGTCAGCAGGATCGCGTCGGGGGTGTGCAGCCCCGCGTACCGCTGGAGACTGGACAGCGACCCGGAACCGAAGTCGACGAGGAGTCGGAAGCCGTCGGCCTCGACGAGGTATGCCGAGCACGGGGACTCGGGGCCGGGGAAGCTGCCGGCGCACCCCAGGACAGTCAGTCGCATCGGGTCTTCTCGCTGTCACTGTCAGTAGTAACTGTGCCGGCGGCGCTCCCGGCCATGATCCCTACTGACACGTGCGCCACGCTGCGCAGCCTACGCCGGGGTGCCCGACCACCAGAATCATCCGCTCGAACTTGTCACGAACGTGACACCTACTCACAGTGCGGCGGGGTAGCGTGCGGGCGGACCCTCGCGGTCACGCCCAGAGCTGCCCCTCCAGGGCGTCCTCGGCATCGGCGAGCGTGCCGCCGTACGCGCCGGTGGACAGGTATTTCCAGCCGCCGTCGCACACCACGAAGGCCACGTCGGCGCGGCGGCCGTCACGGACCGCCTCGTGCGCCACCGCGAGCGCGGCGTGCAGGATGGCGCCCGTGGAGAAGCCGGCGAAGATGCCCTCCACGTCGACGAGCTGGCGGGTGCGCAACACCGCGTCCCGGGTGCCCACCGAGAACCGCCGCGACAGCACAGAGGCGTCGTACAGCTCCGGGACGTACCCTTCGTCGATGTTGCGCAGCCCGTAGACCAGCTCGCCGTAGCGCGGTTCGGCGGCGACGATCTGGATGCCGTCGACCTTCTCCCGCAGATAACGACCGGTGCCCATCAGCGTGCCCGTGGTGCCCAGCCCGGCCACGAAATGCGTGATGGTGGGCAGGTCGTGCAGCAGCTCCGGCCCGGTCGTCTCGTAGTGCGCCCGCGCGTTCGCCTCGTTGCCGTACTGGTAGAGCATCACCCAGTCGGGATGCTCGGCGGAGATCTGCTTGGCGGTCGCGACAGCCTGGTTGGAGCCGCCCGCCGCCGGCGAAAAGATGATCTCGGCGCCGTACATGCGGAGCAGCTGGACCCGCTCGGTGGAGACGTTCTCCGGCATCACGCAGACCAGCCGGTAGCCCCGCAGCTTGGCAACCATTGCCAGCGAGATGCCGGTGTTGCCGCTTGTCGGCTCCAGGATCGTGTCACCCGTGCGCAGCCGACCGGCCTCCTCGGCCGCGCGGACCATGAACAGGGCCGCGCGGTCCTTGATGCTGCCGGTCGGGTTCCGGTCCTCCAGCTTGGCCCAGAGCCGCACCGGAGGCGCGCCGTCGGGAACCGTCGGGGAGAGCCGGGGCAGACCGACGAGCGGTGTGCCCCCGCAGGCGTCGAGCAGGCTGTCGTACCGCGCCATGACGGCAGACCTCAGCGAGCAGCGACGGCGTGCTGGCTGATCGCGGCAGCCGCCGCGAAGCCGAACGCGCCGCCGGCCACGGCCGGCAGGATGGTCACGCTGTCGCCGTCGGCGAGCTTGGCCTCCAGCGCACCGAGGAAGCGGACGTCCTCGTCGTTGACGTAGACGTTCACGAAGCGGTGCAGCGCACCGGCGTCGGTGATCAGCCGGCTGCGCAGCCCAGCGTGCCGGGAGTCCAGGTCGACGAGCAGGTCGCCAAGGGTGTCGCCGGAACCTTCGACGACCTTCGCGCCGCCGGTGTAGCTGCGCAGGATGGTGGGGATGCGAACCTCGATAGCCATGATGTCGTGCTCCTCAATTCAGGTGTGCCAACGGTGACAGGAAGGACAACGGGTGCGGACGCTGACGGATCAGCGGCCGGAACACTCGTAGTCGACAGTCGCCGGGCTCTGCCCGAACATGTAGGACTGCACGGCGTGCGGGTCGACCCCCGCCTCCACGATGCGGACCGGCTCCTCGGTCACCACGCCGTCGACGATCCGGAACGACCGGATCTCCTCCGAGTCGGGCTCACGGGTCGAGACGAGCAGGTAGTGGGCCCCCGGCTCACCGGCGAAGGAGACATCCGTGCGGGACGGGTACGCCTCGGTGGCGGTGTGCGAGTGGTAGATGACCACGGGCTCCTCGTCCCGGTCGTCCATCTCCCGCCACACCCGCAACTGCTCCATCGAGTCGAACTCGTAGAAGGTCATCGACCGCGCGGCGTTTTCCATCGGGATGTGCCGGGACGGGGTGTCGCTGCCGACGGCACCAGCGACGACGCCGCACGCCTCGTCGGGGTGGTCCCGGCGCGCGTGGGCGACGATCGCGTCGATGATCGACCGCTCGATGCTCAGCACGTCCACCAGCCTAGCCCGTGCTGGGCCGCGGCCTGAAGTGGTGCCGCTCACGCTTAGTCGATCAAGGCGTTGAGCAGCGACTCCTGTAGATACCCCAGGTACGCGTAGACCGACAGTTGGAACACCCGGCTGGACGCCGGATCCTCGGCCACCGCGTCGTCCAGCTCCTCGCCCAGGTCCGTGCCGTCCTTGATCTCCAGCCGGACGCCCATCGCGAGCCGCGCGTCGTTCAACGCCCGCAGCCACGCCTCCGCCGCCTCGGCGTCCAACCGCACCTCGCCGCCCGCCTCGTCAGGCAACGCGGCCAGGATGGCCCCCGCCTGGTCGATCTTGGCGGTCTTCAGGTCACCCTCGGTGTAGCGGCGGAACTCGGCGGTGCCCGGCGCGTCCTTCGGATAGACCGCCGGGAAGAGCCGACCCACTACCGGGTCGGTGTGGTCGAAACCGTCGGTGAGTAGACCGACCACCTCGGAGGCCACCTTGCGCAGCACCCGCGCCTCGTCGACCGCGAAGGTGGCGACATAGCGGCCAGCCTGCCGCCGGAACATGCTCACGACGCTGATCCCGTTCGCGACTGCAGGGCTCGCAACTCCGGCTCACTCCTCGCGCTCACGAGCGGTCCACCGTCGCCCACAGCCCGTACGCGTGCAACTGCGACGCGTCGTGCTCCATCCGCTCCCGGGCGCCCGTGGAGACCACGGCACGCCCCTTGTGGTGCACATCAAGCATGAGCTGCTCCGCCCTCTCCCGGCTGTAGCCGAACAGCTTTTGGAAGACCCAGGTCACATACGTCATCAGGTTGACCGGGTCGTCCCACACGATCGTCACCCATTGCCCGTCGGCCGCCGGCACCTCGACGGTGGCCGGCGTCTCGACCGGTGCAACCTGCGGAGCCGCCATGCCCCCCATCGTGCCACCGGTTTCCCGGAACCGAGGAACCGGAACGCCGGCTCGTCGCGGATCGCCCATCTCGACCGCCCCTGGGCCGCCCCGGCCGCCGTCGGAAACGAGGCACGGTGGACGTCCGCGACAGCGGGCTGCGAGGCCGTCAGGCGAGCAGGATGCCGTGTTCGATGGCATCGGAGAGCACCCCACCCAGCGAGAGGCGGATCACCTCGAACCGTCGGGAGACCTCCCGGGAAAGTTCCAGCTCGACCTCCCGCAACGCCCGCTGGGACCACCGTCGCGCCGCGCTCTGGTCGTCGTTGCCAGGGGTACGCCACTGCTGCCAGCAACCACCGGAGAGTGCCACGGCGACCGGTGGAAGCACCTCGTCGCGGTACGCCGTCGGATAGCCGGCCAGCGCGTCAATGGCCTCGGCGCCGGTCAGCTTGGCCACCCCGGCCGTACTGGTGATCAGCAGGACCGGGTCCAGGTCACGGCCCTGCCGGTGGTCTGCCAGGCCGTACTGCACGGCCGTGGCGATCCGGCGGCGTACGCCCTCGGCCGGCGGCGCGCCGAGCACCTGGGTGGCGGCGTCGCCCAGGATGCGCCGCACCGCGTGATCGCACTGCGCGGTGGCCAGCAGCGACAGGGCGGCCATCTCGCGGTCCAGCAGGTCCGGCAGGCCGGCGCAGCCGACCCCGAAGACGATCTCCTGGACCGCCCGCAGGTGGATGTTCGCCAACTCCAGGGCGAGATGCTGGCGGATCCGCTGTGCGCAGGATCGGGTCTGCCGGTCGAGCCGCTCGGACCAGTCCCCCGGGTCGGCGACCGCCGTCACCCGGTCGTGCTGGCCGGGCAACATCGGCGGGTCGTTACTGGCCCGGTGCAGTCCTTCACCTGCCGACCAGCCCACCAACGCCCGGCGCAGGTCGGCGGGATCCGCGCCGCCGACCGGGAACCACCGCGCCCCGGCCAGGGAGGGCACGGCGGCCAACAGTGCCGCCCGGTGCGCCTCCACCGTCACCGCCGTCGAGTCGACCTCCCCGGGGCGGTCTCCCGCCGGGGAGGTCGACCCCGCCTCACGATTCGTCGCCGTCCTGTCGGCCGGCGGTGCCCAACCCGCTGCTCCGGGGGTCACCGCGAAGACGACCTCGACGGGAGATGCGGCCACCTCGGCGAGCAGGTTCAGCTCCGGGGCCGTGAACGCCTGATCGGCGGAGATCACGAACAGCAACGCGCCGGCCCGTCCGACAGCATCGAGCAACACCCGAGCGCCCGCGACGCCGAGGCTCCCCGTGTCGGGTGTGTCGATCAGAGTGAAGTGCCGCAGCAGCGGCTCGGGCACGCTCAGCTCGACCCGACGTGCCGGGCGGGCCAGCGCCGGACCTGCGGCGTCACGGTCCGCGCCGTACGAGTGCGGCTGGCGGTAGCCGGGCACGAACGCCGCCCGGGTGGGCACCTTGGCGTGGCGCACCACCAACCAACTGCCCGCCGGCACGGTGAGCATCACCGGGTCGAGCCCGACCAGGGCGGCGAGGACCGCGCGCCGGTCAGCGCCGGCCGGGCCGACGGCGACGACGCCGAGCGGCTCCTGGGCCGCGGGGCCTGTCACACCGACCCGGGCGGGCAACGGGTCACAGGTCGGCTGGCCGGTCGGGTCAGTCATCGCCATCGGCGAGTCGACCGGGGGGAGAGGGCCCTGCTGCATCAGGTGCCTCCCGAGGCAGGCGACCGGTCGTGCCGGTCGCGTGGAAACTCCGGTGGCAGTACCCGGATGCCCGGAAGACTACGGGCGGCCCCCCGACCAGGCAGAACACTTCGGATACTCATGGGTAATTGTGCCACTACTCAACTTCGCTGCGTGACGGTGCGAGCGCAGACGGAATTCGATGGATATGCTGCGCGGATGAGTCGATGGAAGTTCGTCGGGCGGACCGACGAACTCAACCGCCTGCTGGCGGCGGTGACCGGCGAGGCCGGCCGGGGGCTCTTCTTCAGTGGCAGCGCTGGCATCGGCAAGAGCCGGCTGCTGCGCGAAGGTGTCAACGCCCTGCCCACCGACCGGTACGCGATCTGGTCCATCGCCGCCAGCGCCACCACTGCCGCGCTGCCCTTCGGCGGGCTGGTCCAGGTCCTCCCCGCCGAGCAGCCCCAGGGGCTCTCCCCCGCAGGCATCCTGCGCTGGGCGCTCGGCGTCCTGCAACAACAGGCCGCCGGCCGGCGGATCGTGCTCGCCATCGACGACGCGCACCTGCTCGACCCGCCGTCGGCGGCGCTGGTGCACCTGGTCGCCCGGTCGGACAACGCGACAGTCGTCGGCACCCTGCGCGACGGCGAGCAGGTCCCCCTGCCGATCCGCGCGCTCTGGACCGACGACCTGGTCGAGCACGTCGAGTTGACCCCGATGCCACCGTCGGAGACCGCCGGCCTACTGGCGGCGATCCTGGGCGGCCCGGTCGACGCCGGCTCCGCGGACCGGCTCGGCCGGCTGTCGGCCGGCAACCCGCTGCTGCTGCGCGAGCTGGTGCACGCCGCCAACGGCAGCGAGGAACTGAAGCGCACCTACGGGATCTGGAAGTGGACGGGCCGGCTGGAGTTGGCGCCCAACCTCACCGACCTGATCGACACCCGTGTCGGGCAGCTCACCGACGGCGTCCGCACTGTCGTCGAGCTTGTCGCCTTCGGTGAACCACTCGGTCTGCACCTGCTCAACCAGGCTGCCGACCCGTCCGATGTGGAGATGGCCGAGGAGCGCGGCCTGATCACCGTCGTGCAGCACGACCGGCGGACCAACGTACGGCTGGCCCACCCGCTATACGGCGAGGTGATGCGCCGCCGCTGCCCGGTCAGCCGCACCCGCAGGCTCCAGGCACACCTCGCCGAGCTGCTGGAGCGCGTGGGCAAGCGCCGCCGCGACGACCTGCTCCGGGTGGCGGTGTGGCGACTCGACTCGGGCACCGCGCAGGACCCGACACTGCTCGTGGACGCCGCGGTGCAGGCGTTCACCCGCTACGACGTGCCGTTGGCGACCCGGCTGGCACGCGCCGCGCTGAACGCCGACGGCGGCTCGGACGCGGCGGAGCTGCTGGCCACCATCCTGATGTTCGCCGACCGGCCGGAGGAGGCGCTCAGCGTCCTCGACGCGGTGACCCTCGAACCGGACGACGAGCGGCGGCTCTGCCGTTGGCTGACCGTACGCGGGATGGTCAGCTACTGGGGATTGAGCCGCGAATCCACAGTGGAGGAGATCGCGAGCCGGGTCGAGCAGCTCAGCGACTCCGCCGACCGGGCCCGTGTGCACGCCTTCGAGGCGATCATGCGCCTGCATCGGCTGGACACGACGACCGCGGTGCGGCTGAGCCAGCGTGTGCTGGACCGGCCGGCGGCCAGCGTCGCCGCCCGTGAGCTGGCCCGCAGCACCATCGCGCACGTCCAGGCCGCGCAGGGCGAGTTGGCCCGCAGCGGTGCGGCGATCGCCCAGGTGCACTCGGCGGCGGCCAGTTGGCGCACCGACATGCCGTACCTGCAGCTGGCCCTGGAACTGGCCCGGGGCACCCGGCTGATGCTCACCGGCGACCTGGTGGGGATCGACGCGATCGTGGCCGACGAGTTCGCCGACCTGGCGGGTGCCGGCGATTTCCGGCTCGGCACCGGCTACCTGGCGATCCTCCAGGCGTACGCGGCACGGTTGCGCGGGCAGAGCGACTTGGCGATGCGTACCTCGTTGGGTGCCTGCGCGGTGCTGGCCACCAGCCGGGTCTACGCCGGTCTGGCCCAGGCCGAGCGCGCGCAGGCGGCGGCGTTGCGCGGTGACGCGGCGCAGGCCGCCGAGGCGATGGCCGAGGCCGACCGCACCCACGCACCGGGCATGGCGGTGCTCTACCCGTGGCTGGAGCAGGCCCGGGGCGCGGTGCTCGCCGCGTCGGGCGACCTGCCGGGCGCGGTCAAGCAGCTCAGCGACCTGGCCGACCGGCTGCGGGCGGACGGTTTCGCCGGGCACGAGGTGCACGTCCTGCACGACCTGGTCCGACTGGACCAGGCAGGCGCACCGACCGGTCCGACCTGCCGCGACGGTGGCCGGCGCACTGTGGCGCAGCGCCTCGCGGAACTCTCCGAGCAGGTGGACGGGGTGCTTCCGCCGCTGCTGGCCCGGCACGCCCGGGCTGCGGTGACCAACGACCCCACGGATCTGCTCGCTGTCGCCGACGACTACGCCGCGCTGGAGCTGACCGTGTACGCGGCCGAGGCCACCGCCCAGGCCCTGCACCTGCTGCGCCAACAGCAGTCGGTGGCGGCGGGCGAGGCCCGGGAGCGCCTGGCCGGTCTGCTCGGCCGGTGCCACCTGATCCGCACGCCCGCGCTGCGCGCCGGAGCGCCGGTGCTCACCGACCGCGAGTGGCAGGTGGCCCGCCTCGCCGCGCACGGCGCGACAAGTAAGGCCATTGCCGAGCGCCTCTACCTTTCGGCCCGCACTGTCGAGAACCACCTCCAGCGGATATACACCAAGCTCGGCGTGACCGGTCGGGCCGAGTTGTGGGCCGCTCTGCGGGCGATCCCGGGCCACGAGGGCGACTACGCGGACTGAACCTTAGGCTGGGGCGGTGAGCAACCTCCGCCCCGCGCTGTTGACCGACCACTACGAGCTGACGATGGTCAGCGCCGCACTGAAGGACGGCACCGCCGACCGTCGCTGCGTCTTCGAGGTGTTCAGCCGTCGGCTGCCGAGCGGCCGCCGTTACGGCGTGGTCGCCGGCACCGCCCGGCTGATCGAGCTGATCCGCGACTTCCGGTTCGACCCGGCCGAGGTCGACTTCCTCCGCCGGACCGGCGTGGTCGACGACGCGGCGGCGGCCTGGCTCACCGACTACCGCTTCACCGGCGACATCGACGGGTACGCCGAGGGTGAGCTGTTCTTTCCCGGCTCGCCGATCCTCACCGTCTCCGGCGGCTTCGCCGAGTGCGTGGTGCTGGAGACGCTGGCGCTGTCCGTGCTCAACCACGACTGCGCGGTGGCGGCAGCGGCGGCCCGGATGGTGACTGCTGCCCGGGGCCGGGCTCTGATCGAGATGGGGTCACGCCGCGCCCACGAGGAGGCGGCGGTGGCCGCGGCGCGGTCGGCGTACCTGGCCGGCTTCCGGTTCACCTCCAACCTCGCCGCCGGCGCCCGCTACGGAATCCCCACGGCGGGCACTGCCGCGCACGCGTTCACGCTGCTGCACGACGACGAGCGCGCCGCGTTCGCCTCGCAGGTCGCCACGCTGGGCAAGGACACCACGCTGCTTGTCGACACGTACGACATCAGCCAGGGCATCCGCAACGCCATCGCGGTGGCCGGGCCGGAGCTGCGGGCGGTACGGATCGACTCGGGTGACCTGGCGGTGATCGCCCAACAGTCCCGCGAGCTGCTCGACTCGCTGGGCGCCACCGAGACCAAGATCATCGTTTCGGGTGACCTGGACGAGTACGCCATCGCCGCGCTGGCCGCCGAACCCGTCGACATGTACGGCGCGGGCACCGCGGTGGTCACCGGCTCGGGTGCGCCCACCGCCGGGCTGGTCTACAAACTCGTCGAGGTCGAAGGCCGGCCCGTGGTGAAGCGCTCCGAGCACAAGGCGACAATCGGCGGCCGGAAGGTCGCGGTCCGCCGGCACAAGCCGACCGGTACCGCCACCGAGGAGATCATCGTCTCGCAGGGCGTGCCGGACCGGCAGGCAAACGACCGCATGCTCCAGCGCTCGTACGTGGCTGACGGCGAGCCGCTGACCCTGCCCACCCTCGACGAGTCACGGGCGCACCTGCGGGAGTGCCTCATCTCCATCCCGTGGGAGGGGCTGAAGCTGTCCGCCGGTGACCCGGCCATCCCGGTCACCGTCGTACCCGCCGCCTGAGTTCGTTCCGGACCTCCGCCACAGACCTGAGCACGAGAAGAGAGGTACCCGATGGCAAACGCGCTGATCATCGTGGACGTACAGAACGACTTCTGCGAGGGCGGCTCCCTTGCCGTCGCGGGTGGCGCCGGGGTGGCCGCCGGCATCTCCCGGCTGCTCGCCAGCGAGCCGGAGCGGTGGGATCACGTGGTCGCCACGAAGGACTACCACATCGACCCTGGCGCGCACTTCGGCGATCCGCCGGATTTCGTGGAGTCCTGGCCGCGGCACTGCGTGGTCGGCACCAGCGGCTCGGAGTTCCACCCCGACCTGGCCACCGGGCGGGTCGAGGCGATCTTCCACAAGGGCGAGCACGCTGCGGCGTACTCCGGGTTCGAGGGGCACGCCGACGACGGCGAGTGCCTGGCCGACTGGCTGCGCCGGCACGACGTGGACCGAGTCGACGTGGTCGGGATCGCCACCGACCACTGCGTCCGGGCCACCGCGCTGGACGCCGCCCGCGAGGGCTTCGCCACTACCGTGTTGCTGGAGTTGACAGCCGCTGTCGCTCCGGCGACCACCGACGTGGCCCTGCGGGCCATGGACGGCGCCGGCGTGACGCTGCACGGCGAGCCTGTGATCAGGGCCGCATGATGCGGTAATTGGGTGGCCATCGGTCCGCCGCCGGTCGAGGATGTCGCCGGAGGTAGGGACCAACGTGAACATGAAGCCTTACCGGGCGGCGCTCGCGCTGCCCGGCCTGCGGTCGCTGTTGCTGATCGCCGTCCTGGCCCGCATCCCGCTCACAGCGACCGGGATCACGCTGACCTTTCACGTGGTTCTCGACCTCGACCGGGGCTACGGGGCCGCGGGCCTGGTGGGCGCTGCCATCACCGTGGGCGCGGCGATCGGCGGCCCGCTGCTCGGCCGACTTGTGGACCGTCGCGGTCTGCGCCCGGTGCTGGTGCTGACGGCGGTAGCCGAGGCGGTGTTCTGGAGCACGGCGCCGTCACTGCCGTACGCGCTGCTGCTGCCGGCCGCCTTCGTGGCCGGCTCGCTGGCCCTGCCCATCTTCTCGGTGGTCCGCCAGTCCATCGCCGCGCTGGTTCCGGAAGATCAACGGCGACCGGCGTACGCGTTGGACTCCATGTCGGTCGAGCTGTCCTTCATGATCGGCCCAGCGCTGGCGGTCGCCCTGGTCACCGCGATCTCGGCACAGACCACCATGTACCTCGTCGGTGGTGGCATTGTCGCCGCCGGTATCGCCCTGTGGCTTGTCAACCCGCCGATCCGCGGCGCCGCCGAGCCCGTCGGACCGCGACGCCGGGTGCCGCACCGGGAGTGGCTGACGCCCCAACTGCTCGCCGTCCTGGCGCTCAGTGCCGCCGCCACCCTGGTGCTCGGCGGCACTGACGTGGCGGTGGTCGCCGTCCTGCGGGCCAGCGGCGAGGTCGGCTGGACGGGGGCGGTGCTGACCATCTGGGCGGTCGCCTCGCTGGCCGGCGGATTCGCCTACGGAGCCGTGCACCGTTCGTTCTCGCCGCTGGTGCTCACCGGGGCGCTGGCTCTGTGCACCATTCCCGTCGGGCTGGGCGGCGCACACTGGTGGCTGCTCTGCCTGGCGCTGATCCCGGCCGGGGCTCTCTGCGCGCCGACCATCGCGGCCGGCTCGGACGCGGTCAGCCGACTGGTCCCCGCCGAGGTACGCGGCGAGGCCATGGGCCTGCACGGCTCGGCCGTCACCGTCGGCATCGCCATCGGCGCACCGCTAGCCGGCGCGGTGATCGACGCCACTACGCCGCTCTGGGGCTTCGTGGTGACCGGCGCGCTCGGCGCCTTGGTCACATTGGTCGTGCTCCCGATCGAGCTGCGCCGCCGCAGCACCGCTGCCAGCGCCGCACCTCTACCGCAACCCGACGCGGAGCTCGCTCCCGCCAACCGCTAATCCACCGCGCCACCAAGCGGCCGCCGCACCCATCGCCACTCCGGCGCGCCACCGCACACCGATCGCCACTCCGGGAGCCGCCACGCGCCCATCCCGATTCGGCGCCACGCCGCACCCATCCTCACTCCGGCACGCCACCGCACACCGATCGCCACTCCGGCAAGCTGCCCGTTACCTTTTTGATCGTCCCCAGCCGGGGACCCTCGGTCGCCCGGCCCGGTATGACTTCCTGCCCCTGTCGTTCGGATGATCCGGGGGGTGTTGTCGCCGGGTCGGGTGGCGTCGGCGGACCGCTGATAGGGACACGGCCACCCGTGTTCGGGGTAGGTCTCTTCGTAACGTGGCTGCCGGCAGTCCGACGCCTGACCAGCGGCCGGGGCCACGGGAAGATGCGTGGAGGCGGGTGTGGTGCACGACGGTTACGGCGTCTACCTCGGGTTGGACGTCGGCAAGGGTGATCACCACGCGGTTGGGTTGGCACCGGACGGCAGACGGTTGCACGACGCGGCGTTGCCGAATACCGAGGTCCGGCTGCGGCAACTGTTCGACAAACTCGCCCGTCACGGCACGGTGTTGGTGGTGGTCGACCAGCCCGCCTCGATCGGCGCCTTGCCGGTCGCGGTCGCTCGGGCGGCCGGTCATCAGGTTGCCTACCTGCCCGGCCTGGCGATGCGCCGCATCGCCGACCTGCACCCCGGAAACGCGAAGACCGACGCCCGCGACGCCTACGTCATCGCCGACGCGGCCCGCACCCTGCCCCACACGCTGCGGCGGGTCGACACCGGCGACGAGACCCTGGCCGAGCTGGAAGTCCTCGTCGGCTTCGATGACGACCTCGCCGGCGAAGCCACCCGAGTGTCCAACCGCATCCGGGGCCTGCTCACCCAGATCCACCCTGCCCTGGAACGAGTCCTCGGCCCTAAGGTGCACCACAAGGCTGTGCTGGAGCTGCTGTCGCGCTGCGGCGGCCCGATCGGACTGCGCAAAGCCGGCCGCCGCAAACTGACCTCGATCGCCGCCGCCCACGCGCCCCGAATGGGTGAGCGGCTCATCGAGCAGATCATGACCGCCCTCAACGAGCAGACCGTCACCGTCCCCGGCACCACCGCAGCGGAAACGATCCTGCCCCGCCTCGCCGACAGCCTCCGCGACGTCCTGCGCCAACGCGACCAGGTCGCCGGCGAGGTCGAGCGGATCCTCGATGCACACCCTCTCGCCTCGGTCCTGACCTCGATGCCCGGCGTCGGCGTCAGGACCGCAGCCCGGATCCTGCTCGAAGTCGGCGACGGCAGCAGCTTCGCCACCCCCGGCCACCTCGCCGCCTACGCCGGCCTCGCCCCGGTCACCCGACGATCCGGCAGCAGCATCCGCGGCGAACACCCACCACGAGGCGGCAACAAGAACCTCAAACGCGCGTTCTTCCTCGCCGCGTTCGCAGCCCTCGCCGACCCCGTCAGCCGGGCCTACTACGACCGCAAACGCGCCGAAGGCAAACGCCACAACGCCGCCCTCATCTGCCTCGCCCGACGCCGCTGCGACGTCCTGTTCGCCATGCTCCGCGACAAAATCCCCTACCAACCCCCATCAACCCACGTCGCTGCTGCCATGTGAATCCACGGCGAGGACCGTCACTCGGTCGTCATCAGCGTCATAACCGATGATCGGCACAGCGTCAAAGCCCTCAGCGGTCATCACCACCGGCTTGCCCAGCCTGCGGCCGATTGCCCTCATCAACCCGCACAGCACGTCCAAGCCCCGCTGGCCCTGCAACTCCCTTAAATCGACATCAAAGTCGATCTGCTCAACTGCGTACGGCCGGAAGATCGCAAGCACGTCAGGCGCCGGCCAGACCTTCAGCGTCACGCCCGCCTCATGCCGCAGGCTCAGCATGTCCTCAACGTGGTGCGGCACACGAACGACCCGCCCGTCCACCGCGTACTCGTAGGCCCAACCCTTGGACCGAACGAGGTCCACGACGGCTTGCCAATCGGCGACAGTCGTGTCAGGCACATGCACGTCCGGCAGCACCCCGTTCGACTCAAGATCGAACCACTCACTTACGTCATCCCACGCGAGGTCAGCCACGTCGCCATGCTGTCGGCACTGTCTTCCAACCGCACCCCTGTTCTTCCTTGACGAAGGCCATAGGGACACCCCCCCGGGGTGGGCCTGTCCTCTCGTCGCACTGATACCTGTGAGTCATCAATATGACTCACAGGTATCAGCTTCTCAGGGACCCGACCCGACCCGACCGCCGAGGCCAACGACAACAACAAAGCCACGCCGGGATCGGAGCCGCAGTCCAGCAACACAGCCCAGCAACACGGCCCAACAACGCAGGCCAGGCCACGACGCCACGGACCGCGTCCACCCGCACGGCCCGCGCCCGCCCGCACCGCACCGCACCGCCCGCGTCCGCCCGCACGGCCCGCGTCCACCCGCACCGCACCGCACCGCACGGCCCGCGTCCGCCCGCACGGCCCGCGTCCACCCGCACCGCACCCGCACGGCCTACAACGACACCGCACCCCCGCACCTACACCGGCAGCCGCAGCGGCAGCGGCACTGTTGGCGCGAGGCGAGACGCGGGTCTTGCTGGCCGGACATGGCGACGGGCGCCGCTCCCGGTGTCCCGGGGGCGGCGCCCGTCGTACGGCTCAGCTGAGCGTCAGTTGCGGTCGATGTCGCTGGCGGTGTCCTCGCGGTAGCTGGCACCGCCGTCGGACTCGCTGGTGAGCGGCTTGGAGCCACCCTCCGGCGGACCTGCCAGGCTCTGGCCACCGGCGGCCAACTCCGGGAACTTCTCGTCGAACGCCGGCCGCTCGGAGCGGATCCGGGGCATCCGGTCGAAGTTGCGCAGCGGCGGCGGGCTGCTGGTCGCCCACTCCAGCGAGTTGCCGTGACCCCAGGGGTCGTTCACCTCGACAACCGGGCCGGTCTTGTACGCCTTCCAGCAGTTGTAGATGAACGGCAGCGTCGAGATACCGGTGATGAACGCGCCGACCGTCGAGATCATGTTCAGCGTGGTGAAGCCGTCGCTGGGCAGGTAGTCGGCGTACCGGCGGGGCATGCCCTCGTTACCGAGCCAGTGCTGCACCAGGAACGTGGTGTGGAAACCGATCATGGTGAGCCAGAAGTGCACCTTGCCCAGGCGCTCGTCGAGCATCCGGCCGAACATCTTCGGGAACCAGAAGTAGATGCCGGCGAAGACCGCGAACACGATGGTGCCGAAGAGCACGTAGTGGAAGTGGGCCACTACGAAGTACGAGTCCGACACGTGGAAGTCCAGCGGCGGGCTCGCCAGCAGCACACCGGTCAGACCACCGAAGAGGAACGTGACCAGGAAGCCGACCGCCCAGAGCATGGGCGTCTCGAAGCTGATCTGGCCCCGCCACATGGTGCCGATCCAGTTGAAGAACTTCATACCGGTCGGCACGGCGATCAGGTAGCTCAGGAAGCTGAAGAACGGCAGCAGCACCTGGCCGGTGGCGAACATGTGGTGCGCCCAGACGCTCATGGAGAGCGCGGCGATCGCGATGGTCGCGGCGACCAGGCCCTTGTAGCCGAAGATCGGCTTGCGGGAGAAGACCGGGATGACCTCGCTGATGATGCCGAAGAACGGCAGCGCGACGATGTACACCTCGGGGTGGCCGAAGAACCAGAACAGGTGCTGCCAGAGCATCGGCCCGCCGGTCGCCGGGTCGTACACGTGGGCACCGAGGATGCGGTCCGCGGCGAGCGCGAAGAGCGCGGCGGCCAGCAGCGGGAAGACCAGGATCACCAGGAGGCTGGTGACCAGGATGTTCCACGTGAAGATCGGCATCCGGAACATGGTCATGCCGGGCGCGCGCAGGGTGAGGATCGTGGTGATCATGTTCACCGCGCCGAGGATGGTGCCCAGGCCGGAGATGGCCAGACCCATGACCCACATGTTGGCGCCGACGCCGGGCGAGTGCTCGACGCTGCTCAGCGGCGCGTACGCGAACCAGCCGAAGTCTGCGGCACCGCCCGGGGTGATGAAGCCGGCGGTCGCCATCGTGCCGCCGAACAGGTACAGCCAGTAGGCGAAGCTGTTCAGGCGAGGGAAGGAAACGTCGGGCGCGCCGATCTGGATCGGCACGATGTAGTTCGCGAAGGCGAACACGATCGGCGTCGCGAAGAACAGCAGCATGATCGTGCCGTGCATCGTGAAGAGCTGGTTGTACTGCTCGGGCGAGAGGAACTGCAGCCCGGGTCGAGCCAGCTCAGCCCGCATGACCAGGGCCATCAGGCCACCGATCATGAAGAACACGAACGCGGTGATCATGTACATGATCCCGATCTGCTTCGCGTCCGTGGTTCGCAGCAGCCGCGCGATGGCCGACCCCTTGACCGGCTCCCGGACCGGCCAGGGCCGGGTCACGACCGGCTTGGGTGCGACGGTGGTCACGAGTGGCCTCCGGTTCTCGGTTGTCGCTCGGCACACGCTGGTTATCTGCGGGCCGTCATCCGTAGGGAGGATAGTCCCCGGCAGGTCGCAGCGCCGCGTGGGGTGGCGTGACACGATCTACTACGGGCCTACAGCGGGCCGATCAGTAGCCGGTAGTGCCCCCCGAAGATCCGTCCACCGCGTCCGCGCAGCAGCGGGTCGCGCAGCGCCGGCGGCACGTCTCTGGTGCGGTTGCGGTCCCGGGTCCGGTCGGCCACCCATCGAGTACGCGGGCGACGACGACTCTCGTACGCCACAAGTGCCGCGTCGACGCTGCTGGCTGCGCACAGTGATTCGGCAAGCACCACGGCGTCCTCAAGTGCCATGGCGGCACCCTGCGACAGGGTCGGCGCGGTGGCGTGGGCGGCGTCACCGACCAGCAGCACCCGTCCCCGGTACCAGCGGCCCAGCTCCACTTCGTCGGTGAGCCCGACGTGGACCTGGTCCGGCGTCAGCATCTCCAGCACCTCGGGCACGGGCCCCCGGTACTCGCCGAAGAGTTCGCGGAGCCGGGCCAGCGGGTCGGCGGGCGTCTTGGTGCCGGCCTCGTCGGCGTAGCAGTGCAGCCGACCCTCACCAATCGGCACCAACAGCAGGCCGGAGCGCTGCCCGAGCAGCGCGGTCCACTCGCTGACGGGCGGGCCGTCGCGTAGCACCGCCCGGTAGACCACCTGCCCGACGGGGCGGGGCGGCCCGCCGAGCGCGGCCAGCGCCCGGACCGAGGAACGCGGCCCGTCGGCGCCGATGACCAGGTCGTACTCGGTGGTGGTGTTGTCGGTGAAGGTGACGCCGACGCCTCCCGGAAGCAGGTCCAGGGCGCGGACCTCGGCGCCGTGGCGGACGGCGCCGCCGGCACCGCTGAGCAGCACCCGGTGCAGGTCCGCCCGGGGCAACGCCCGGCATTCGCCGACGCCGGCCCAGAGGGTGTCGAGATCCACCTCACACAGCGGCGCGCCTGTCGCGTCGAAGAAGCACTGCCTGTGGATGACCTGTCCGAGCGGGCGGACCGGGTCGTGCAGGTCGAGTCGGCGCAACGCGCGGGCGGCGTTGCCGGGCAGGTAGAGGCCTGTCGCGGTCGACTCCCCCGGCGGCAGTTTGTCGGTGACGTCGGGCCGGAAGCCCGCCAGGCGTAACGCCCGGGCCACGGCGAGGCCGGCGATGCCTGCGCCGACGACGAGGATGCGCAGGGGAGAGCCACCCATTGTGGTGTACGCCTCCGGAGGGGTTACGGCACGCGTTGGAGGCAACACGCTACTCGGCGCAATCGGCGCACACCAGAGCCCGACCGGCCGCCCGGAACCACCTCTCGGGGACGCGTGCCGCTCAGCTGGACGTGCGGCGACGGCCGTACGGCGGGCGGATGGCAATCCTCACATTTCACCAGTTTGACGCGAACGGTTGCGCCAGAGTTTCAGGCATGTAAATGTGTCAGCGAGCGTGGGAGCGCTCCCGCACCTGCCCCGACCCGTTCGGCGCGCCGCACGCGCCGCAGTCAAGGAGCGTCATGAAACGTCCACTTCGGGCCCTGCTGGCGGCGGGCCTGCTGCTCAGCGGCTCGCTCTTCGCCGTAGCCCTCGGAGGCACCGCCTCCGCCGACACCCAGATCTGCGAACAGTACGGCTCCACCACCATTCAGGGCCGGTACGTGGTGCAGAACAACAAGTGGGGCACCACCGCCCAGCAGTGCATCAACGTCACAAGCACCGGCTTCGAGATCACCACGCAGAACGGCAGCAACCCCACGAACGGCGCGCCCACGGCGTACCCCTCGGTGTTCTTCGGTTGTCACTACACCAACTGCTCTCCCGGCACGAACCTGCCGATCCAGGTGAGCCAGATCAGCAGCGCCACCAGCAGCATCAACTACCGGTACGTCAGCGGCGCCATCTACAACGCGTCGTACGACATCTGGCTGGACCCGTCGCCAAAGCGCGACGGCGTCAACCAGATGGAGATCATGATCTGGCTCAACCGGCAGGGTTCGATCCAGCCCATCGGCTCGCGGGTCGGCAACACCACCCTCGCCGGCCGCACCTGGGAGGTGTGGCAGGGCAGCAACGGCTCGAACAACGTCATCTCGTACGTCGCGCCGTCGGCGATCTCCAGCCTGAACTTCAGCGTGCTGGAGTTCATCAACGACGTTCGCAACCGGGGCGCCATCACCAACAGCTGGTACCTGACAAGCATCCAGGCCGGCTTCGAGCCCTGGCAGGGCGGCGCCGGCCTCGCGGTGACCTCGTTCTCCGCGAACGTCAACGGCGGCGGCAACAACAACCCCACCACCCCGCCCCCGGGGACCACGCCACCGCCGGGCGGCAGCTCGGGCTGCGCGGTGAAGTACACGCCGAACTCGTGGAACAACGGCTTCACCGCTGACGTGCAGATCACCAACACCGGCTCCAGCACGATCAACGGCTGGACGCTCAACTACACGCTGCCCAGCGGACAGCAGGTCACCAACGCCTGGAACGCCACGGTCAGCCAGAGCGGGTCCTCGGTGACCGCCCGCAACGCCGGCCACAACGGATCGATCGCACCCGGCGGCACGGCAAGCTTCGGCTACCAGGGAACGCTGAACGGGTCGTACTCGTCCCCGACCAGCTTCTCGCTCAACGGGACGTCCTGCTCCCGCGCCTGATACGGCCACTGTGCGGGGTCGCGACCGAAGTCGCGACCCCGCATCCGCATCCTCGCCGCCACCACCGCCCAGCAGCCCGACGCCGACCCGGAGATCATCGCGTTGACCGTCGCCTGGTCAACCTGGCGACGAACATCCCAAGTCCGAGCCCGACGACCCACTACCAGCGCAGACTCGGCCACTTAGCTTGAGACTTACTCGTCTAGGGCTCGAGCGTGGCGGGCATGCTGAAGGCGGCGACGTGACGGGCACCGATGAAGGCGTTGCTCTCTACGATCTTCCCGTTCTCGATCCGGAGTACGTCGACGACCAACGCCTCGTAGTGCGGGCTGCCGGGCCGGCGGAGATAGTTGATCAGTGCCGGGCGCCCGTTGGCCGAGGTGGGGAACGTACGCCAGTCGAGCGGTCGGCCGAGGAACTCCGCGGCCGCGTCGATCCCGACGACCGGCGGCTCGGGCGGCATCGTGATCCGTACGTCCTCGGCGAGCAGTGCCCGGAAAGTCTCCGGGTCCCTCGCGTTGGCGTAGCGGCGCAGGATCTCTTCGTCCTCACTGCTGAGCTGCGGGCGGCGCCAGTCCTTCGGGTCCGACGGCGCTTGCCGCCGGAGGGTGTGGCGGGCCCGCTGGAGGAGGCTGTTGACGGCCGCTACGGCGGTGTCGAGCGCGGCGGCGATCTCCTGCGGCGTCCAGCCGTGGACGTCGCGCAGCACGAAGGCAGCCCGCTGCCGCGGCGGCAGGTACATGAGCGCTGCGATCACGGCCAGCTCGACGGTTTCCCGGGCGGCGAGACCGGTCTGCGGATCGTCGGCCAGCAGGGCGTCGGGATAGGGACCGAGCTCGGTGGACCACTCCAGCGGGTCACCGTACGGTACCGTCCGGTGACCGGCCGCCTTGCGGCTGTCGAGGAAGACGTTCGTGGCGATCCGGTAGAACCAGGTGCGCGCCGACGCCCGACCCTCGAAGCGGTCGCGAGCCCGCCAGGCACGCAGGAAGGTCTCCTGCACCAGGTCGTCCGCGTCGGTGACGTTCCCGGCGAGGCGGTAGCAGTGCACGTGTAGCTCACGCCGGTGCTCGTCGAAGGCGCGCTGCAGCCAGACCGCCTGCTCGTCAGGCGAGTCGGACATGTGATCTCCCCGGGGCTGACTGGTCCTCACAACCGTACTGACGACCGCGGGCCCCATCCGTCATCGGTCACCGATGACGATCGCCGACTCGGTCGTCTGTACCTGTGACCGATCCCCACTCCACGAAGGAGATAGCCATGACGGCAACCCCCGCGTCCAGCGCCGCAGCGCCCCCGGTCGTCGACCGGGAGACCTGGCTGCGCGAGCGCAACGAACTGCTGGTCCGGGAGAAGGCCCATACCCGTGAAGGAGACGCGATCGCAGCCGCTCGTCGTCAGCTGCCGATGACCTTGATGCCGACGGTGACGGTGCGGGGCCCTGGCGGGGACACCCCGCTGGTGGAGGTGTTCGAGGGCCGCCGGATGCTCATCGCCTACTTCCACATGTGGCACGACGGCAAACCGTACGAGCATCAGTGTGAGGGGTGCACCTTCTCGACCTGTCACATGCAGATGCTGGACTACCTGCACGCTCGGGACGTCACCTACGCCGTGTTCTGCCAGGGTCCCTACGACGAAAGTGCCCCGTTCGCGGAGTTCATGGGCTACAGGTTCCCCTGGTATTCGGCGAAAGACTCCGACCCGGCTCTGGCCGACGGTCGTGACTTCGGGTTCATCGCGTGCTACCTGCGCGACGGCGACAAGGTCTACGAGACCTACTGGACCACCGGGCGGGGCGTGGAGGCGTTGATGACCACGTACCACGCCCTGGACCTCACGGTGTACGGCCGGCAGGAGAACTGGGAAAACTCGCCTGAAGGCTGGCCGCGGGTCACCGGGCACCCTTGGCGTCTCAACGGCCGCCCCACCGCGCAATGGTCACGCCCCGGCGTCGCACCGCGATGACGTCCTGATGATCGAGGTGATCATGCTCGGGTCGGCCGCGGTGTCAGCCTGCTGCTGCGTCGTGCCGCAGGCGGGCGCTTCCCGCAGAGCCCGAATGCTTGCGGGTGCGACAGTCGCTGTCATGGTCGCGGTGACCCTCGACGCCGCACCGGTTGTGCAGCACGCGGGCACGCTGCTGCTCCTGGCCTTGGCGGTGGCAATCGTCGTCGGCGATCCGACCGAGCGCGGCCCGGAGCTGGAGTGGCACCGTATGGCCGGGGCCGTGCTCATGGCGCTCGCCGTGCTGATGCATCAACACGGCGAGTCGATGGCTACCCGCCACATGGCCGCCGGGCCCCGGACGGACCACGGCACCGTCACCGGCCATGACGCGGCGCTCGTGTTGCTACGCGCCGCCACGGCCGAAGTGACCATTGCTGCCAGCCTCGAGGGTCGACACTGGCGGTTACAAGGAAAGACGCGAAGACGGTAAACAGCAAAAACAAGCGTAGTGTCGAGGCTCGGGGCACAGACCTCAACGCCCTGAAGAACCTTGCCGTTTTCACACCGCGACAGCCCGTCGGAGGCGATCCCTGTCGTCGTCGGCACCAACCACCACGTCGTCCTCGGATTCGATTCGCCAAGCGGTGGAGAAGGCACGCACGTCCCATCGGCCAGAGCGCGCCTCGTCAACGAGGTTGAACAGCAGGCTGTTTTCATCACGCAGCCGTGCACCTCGCGCTTACAGCCCAAGCAGGGCGTCCAACTCGGCGGACAAGCCCAAACTTCACTCACTGGCCACAGACCTCGATCAAGGCATAGCCTTCAGTCGTACGCCTGCATTCTCGGCCGCACGTTCCGCGGCACTGATTATTGAATCAATCTCCCGCGAATACAATCCGAGGTCCTCCACTGCCTGCACAAACGTCATAATCTTTGCGTGCAGCATGAGGTCGTCCGGCAATTCGATAGTTGATTGGGGAAGGAGCGCATCTCGGGCGACTACCTCCGCAAGAATTTCGTCCAGTCGAACGTCGCTGGACGACTTCGCTACCCGGGCCGCGAATTTTGGCACAAGCTCCACAGATGAAGGAGACGGAAATCGCTCCCGAAGCACGGCAGCGGTTGCCTGGTCAATGAGTTCGGCCGCCGCCTCGCTGGACTCCTCATCAGGCAGCGCTGACAGGAGTTCTCGGTCATAGGAGGCTTGCGCCTTGAGAATCTGCCCGACCACCGACCTGGGTCCACTCGTAGGCAGGGCACTTCCTAGCCCTGCAACAGTCGGCCGCTTGCGTGCTTTGCGGCGTAGCCGGTCGGCCCGCGATTCGGCCGCTCGCACCAACTCGGCACACTGCTCTCCACTTGGGAACTGACTCTGCACCAGGTCGGCGAGAATCGGCAGGATGCCTCTCTTCACATTCCGGCTCACAGAAGAGGAATTATTGAAAGCCAGGTCAATCAGCTCAGCGATTTGGAGGTCGGTCGCCGACCTGCCAGTACGGTTGATTACGCCTTCCAGGTACACGGCTACACGCTGGTCGGACGCCTCTCGGGAGAACGTGCGGCGCATCGCCAGTACCCATGCTTGAAATATCAGTTCCGGCGTCGATCGGGGGTGCGCCAGCAACCAAAAGGCATGCCTACGGTGTCCGCTTCGAAGAATCCTCCATGCTGCAAGCCCAGCGGGGCTGAGCATGTGCTGAGGACCATCGGTGGCGCCATGGTTCATCGACTCCGCTCCCTGACTAGGCGTGGCTACGGCCGCGATCGCCGCGGGACCGGCTCATTGGCAGCACAGAACCATCCGGGTATCGGCTCACGGAGCACACCCTCCCTCACAAGTTCGCGACACACTTGCTCGGCACAGTGGCCGACCTCCGACCCCGCTCCTTGAGATTGATTCGAGAAGCGCAACAAACGCCATGGATCAAATACCGCGGAATCATCGGGAAGAAGATCGACGTCCACCTCACGGCCGACTGCGTCGACCAT